>CAZBZX010000102.1:0-12062 GCA_964496465.1 uncultured Bacteroidales bacterium | reverse complement strand
TTCACCAGTGCATAAACTTCCGTGGATCTGGCCAGCTCTCGGAGGATCATTGGAGCCGGGGAAACGGATGGGGGCTGCTGGCACTCACTGAATTGGTGAACTACCTACCACAGAACCATCAGCATCGGGCAAAGGTTGAAGAGATTTTCGTGGACCTTGCAGAGACTTGTATGCGCGTTCAGGATGCAAAAGGGATGTGGCACCAGGAGTTGACCGATCATACCTCCTATGCGGAGACGTCAGGGACCGGGCTGATCCTGTATGCGGTTGGTGTGGGGCTGGAAAGAGGGCTCTTGCCACCAAAGGCGATGTCGAGTTTCCTATCCGGCCTACGAGGATACCTGGACTACATTCGACCCGATGGTTCTGTGTATCATACCTGCATGGGCTGTCTCTGCCCAGGACAGGGCACGATGCTGGACTACAAAGCGCGTGCACCAGTATTCAATGACCCACACGCGTTTGGCCCAGTCACGCTGGCTTTTGGACAAGCACTGCGCCTCGGCATCGCCGAGATCTGAAAGAGGGGAAAATGACATCACAGCCTTCCGCTATGCGCCTTGATGGGCTCAAGGCGGCGCGCGCGCCTCGAGAGCAGAAGCCGTTCCCAATCTCGATCGAAACGATCTGCGACCGCTACGAAGCTCTGTCGACACCGATGGTGAATGACGTTCTGCGCGAGCGCAATCTCCTGTATCAGACCCTTCCCTCATCGATCATGCCTCTGCGGGACGAGATGAAAGTGGCCGGGGTCGCCTTCACCATCAAGGGATCCAAGAGCCTCATTCTCAGAGATGAGATGAAGGAGCGGGCCGAGATGCTAGAGGCAATCCCGGCGTACTCGGTCGTTGTCTGGGACACAGACAACGACGACGAATCAGCTCAGTGGGGCGAAGTGATGACCATGGCTGCCATCAAACGGGGTTGTCGAGGTGCCATTGTAGACGGCGGCGTGAGAGACACTTCCAAGGTCTTGGAGCAGGGCTTTCCTGTGTTTGTCAAGTACCGAACGTCCAACGGCATGCTAGGCAGGTTCCGGATCACTGCCTGGGATATCCCCGTCTGTATCGGGCGCGTTCAGATATTTCCAGGCGATGTCATCTTTGGGGACATGGATGGGGTAATCGCCGTTCCACGGGAGATCTCCTACGAGGTTCTTCTACGCGCAGAGGAGATCAAGGATCAAGAGTCAGCGATTAAGCGCTGGGTCATGGAAGGTATGTCAGCTCAAGAAGTGGTTGAGCGTGGGGGTTATTTCTGACCCGTCCGGCCACACGTAGTCCGAGAAATGTAGCTTCCGATGCTAGGAAAGGAGCCGAAGGTGAGTGAGATTCGTGAACGGGTCGTTGTTGTCTCTGGTGCAGCGGGGGGTATGGGGCGTGCCATCGTTGACATGCTCATCGACGAGGGTTCCCAGTTAGCCTTGGCGGACGTCAATGCCAGTGGACTCGCAGAGATCGAGGAGGAGGCCAGAGCACATAGTGCTGAGGTACTGGCCGTGCCAGTGGATGTGACGAGTGAGGCGCAAGTTTCAGCCTTCTTTGGGCGCGTTGAGGACACCTACGGTCGTGCCGACGTTCTCATCAACTTGCCAGGTGTTAGCAGAGCAGTCAGCGTCGAGCAGATGGCGCTGGAGGACTATGAGCGAATCCTAGACATCAACCTCATGGGCACTTTTCTCTGCGCGAAGCACTTCATCCCGCGGGTGGATCCCGAACGTGGAGGACAGATCATCAATACCGCTTCAATGGCAGCCAAGCGCGCGAACGCAACTGCATCAGTCTACTGCGCCGCAAAGGCGGCTGTTGCCATGCTCAGCCAAGGGCTTGCACTTCAGCTCAAGCAAAGGAACATTCGTGTCTCGACTCTGTCTCCGGGACCCACTAACACAATCGGCTTCTGGGGAGATCGTCCCGTGCCTCGCGAGAAATTCATGCAGCCACAGGATGTGGCAGCAGCCGTACGGTTCATCCTGACTCTGCCTCCTCACGTTGTGGTGCATGATCTGGCATTCGAGTCTTTCGAGTTCTTCAAGCAATAGAAGAGCAAACAGAAAAGATAGGCTAATCTCCGGCGACAGACTTGGCCTGGACCTACGAGCAACGGCTTGTCCGGCCTAGTGCCCCCCGGAAGACCGAGCAGGAGAGATTGGGCAGAATGAGGACTATCTTGTTCGAAGCACCCCGTACCGTGCGTCTAGTTGACGACGCTCCCATACCTGTTCCACGCGAGGGCGAGGTGCTCGTCCGCTGCACGCACACTGGCTTGTGTGGCAGTAACAGAGGCCCCTATCTAGGCATTGGTCTATGGGCCAAGGGAAACTGGCCACGCCCGCCCGGCTGGATGGGGCACGAGATTGTGGGCACCATCATCGAGTCGCACTGTGACGACTGGACTTCTGGCACCCATGTTCTCGCCCAGTCGCGCGACGGTAACGGCTTTGCCGAGTACATTGCTTGTCCGCCGGAAGTGCTAGCCCGCTTACCTAACGACGTGGAAGACGCCGCAGACTTTGTCATCGCCCAGCCTTTTGCCACGGTGCTGCGTGCTCTAGATCGGTGCGGGTCCGTCATCGGTGCCCGTTGTGCCGTGGTGGGCCAAGGCCCCATTGGCCTGATGTTCACCCATATGCTCAGATGTCTCGGTGCCAGCCAAGTGATTGCGGCTGATGTGGTGCCCTGGCGGCTCGAGTGGGCCAAGCGACTTGGAGCCACTGATGTGGTCGATGCATCACAGCAGGACGTGGTCCAAGCTGTACGCGACCGAACCGGTGGTGCGATGGCCGACCTGTGCATTGAAGCTGTAGGCACAGAGCAAAGTGTCCATTCGGCAGCCTATCTCTCACGTTTTCAGGGACGGCTATGCCTCTTCGGAGTGCCTGACGAGAGTGCCCTCCCCTTCCCGTGGTTCGACGTTACCAACAACGAGACTGAGATCATTCTCTCTCGTGGGCCCGGCTGTCGGGCTTACTTTCAGGCCGCCGTCGACATGATTGCCAACGACCATGGTGTCCTTTCCGACATGGTCACGCCGCGGTTGCCGTGGGATATGGCTTCCGACGCCTTTGAGATGTACTGCAGCCCTGCTGCACATCCGGGCGCACTGAAGATTGTTCTTGAGCTGTAGCTGCTCGCACGTCAATAGATCCGAAACACCACATCTGTTGGATTAGGCTACAATCGGCTCAGGTCTTGGGAAGGACGGTGTCATCGGCGACTTGGACAAGTCGGCGTTTGTACGCGAACTTCGTTCCGGCAAGTGTGACGCGATTGAGAGCAAGCTTTCCTCACCAACTACGGTTACTATGTGTCGTTGTCAGACGCTTCTGGTCAGCATAGCAGCTCGATTCCAGAAGACTCCAGATCTACCCGAGAGGTGGAGGCAGGTACGATGAGCCTGTTTCTTATGGATAGCGAACGGCAGATGATCGACCGCGGACATGCCCAGTCACCGCTGAACACGTTCTACTGGGCGCTCCTGAACCGCGTCCGTACACGCGCAGCTTCACCTGGCCTGACCAAGCTGGAAACCACGACTGAATGGTGGTACCATGCCGCCGAGTATGTGACCGACGGAGCCATGGCGTACGCGCTTCAGCCGTTTGAGCAGCTTGGCGCCTGGCTTCGCGATGTCGTGCTGAGCATCGTTCGCCGTCCAGAAGAGGACTGGGTGGGGCCTTGGTTTCGCGAACACGACCGGGCACTGCCTTTCGGTCACCTGGAGACAGCACACCTGTGTGTCGCTGTGGCCTCCGTCCTCGACCTGGCGCCCGAGGTGCTGCCAGACGGTGAATACCGTGAAGTCGCCGCCGTCCTACGCGAGCGTGGTATCCCGCTATGTACGAGATGGCTTGATCGTTCTCGGCACCTGAACAACTGGCGCTGTATCCTGACTTCTGGGCTGGCGGTATCAGCGGCTGTACTCGACGATCGGGCAGCCATAGAACGTGCAACGGATGAGTTTACGCTGTGCACGGAGGCATTTCAGCCCGATGGCAGCTACGGCGAGTCGCTACAGTACAGCAACTATGCGATGTACGGTTTGATGCTGACCTACGAGGCTCTCGTTCGTCGCGATCCTGCACTGGCAGATGTGCTATCGGTGTTGCCTTATGCTCGTAGCGCGCGTTGGGCGGCGTACAGCTATCTCTACAGCAAGCCTCTGACCGGGTGGGGGTCTCACCCCATGCCACGATCGCTTAACTTCAATGACTCGGCAGCGATCTATCGCCCGAACGGCGATGTTCTGCTGCACATTGCAGCTCGAGCCCGGGACGCGTTGCCCATAGAGGCTGGACTGGCGCGATGGCTGTTTGATACGGCCTATGCTCAGATGCCGAGTCAGGGGCCATACGACCAGGCAACGTTTGGGTTCGTAAACCAGTTCGGCTTCCTGACGCTGCCGCTCCTCCCACAGACTCCGGCGCCGCTGTCGCCAAGCGATTTGGACCTTCCAGTCCTCGCCGCGTTCAGCAATGGTGACACCATCGCGCGAGATAACTGGAACGGGCGGACCATCCTTGGATTCCATGGTGGCGGTGACCCCTTGTACGCTCCATCCCACCTACATGGAGACCTGAACAGCATCATCCTAGTGCACAATCAGGAACGGTTGCTTCTCGATCCCGGGCATAGCTGCTACCGCAACCTAATGCGCGAGCTAGATACAGCCTCTCGCTCACACAATACCTGTAGCTTCTCGGTTGAGTCTGTGCAGGATGACCTGCGCCAAGAAGACCTCTTGCGGGGTCGGGTTTTGGAGCAGGACACCGTAGGGCGGCGCTTCCTCAGTGATGGTCAGCTAGGGCCAGCGTATGACCGGGGTGGGCGACGGCTGCTCACCGCCCGGGAAGGACAAGTGAGTGCCTTCGCATCGGAGGTCGCCCAGCTGTACGGCTCGCCTATTGAGTGCTTTACACGCTTCTGCTTTCTCCTTGGGCCTCACGTCCTATTTGTCGTTGACCAGATCGATAGTTCCGTACCGGTGCGAACGACATGGAACTGGTTGCTCAACAATCGTGACGACGCCCTGCAGTACCGGGTCTTTCCTCCTGACCGGCTCGTCGCACGTCGCGGAGATGCCGGGATCAAGCTCTTTCATCTGGGTGGCGGCACAATGAGTGGCCCGGTCTATGCCTACGTCCATGATGCGTACCATCCGTTGCCAAACCAACGGGGCGAGGGCAAGCCGGGCACCGGCTTGCTCTTCCGCTGGCAGGAAGCACAGGCAGCCACGACACGAACGATTGTCCATGCTGCAGCCATCGATGACTACGGATCGATCGCGGGATGGCACTTGCGTCTGAGCGACGATTCGTGCGCACTGGAAGGCCCTGGTGGAAGCCCCATATGGCGCTTGCATGTCAAGCAGGCACCTCTCGCTTTTACCCTCGAAGAAGAGGCTGAAGGCTACCGCTACCAAGTCGTACAAGGAACGGACGAGCGATGGGGTCTCACTCCATCCTAGCGCACAGGAGCTTACCCATATGATGCCGGACCTGTCACAGCGTTTCCCGCACTACACTGATTATAGTCCGTTGGTGCCCACTTGGTGTGTGACGCCCCACGTAGGGAGAACGATCCACCGTTTCTTCGACACGTCCCCTTTCAGCCCATCTGGACGGTATTTGGCGCTCTTTCGTCTTCCGTTTGAGGATCATGTGCCCGAGCCCGGCGACATTGGTCACGTCGTTCTTGTGGACCTCGACACGGGTGATGAGCGCGTCGTTGCGGAGACGCGCGGTTGGGAGACGCAGGTCGGCGCAAACGTGCAGTGGGGAACGGATGATACGCAACTATTCTTCAACGATGTGGACCTTGGTGCTTGGGAGCCCTTCGGAGTGAAGCTCGATCCACTCTCTGGCGAGACGAGACGCCTGGAAGGTGGTATCTGGATGATCTCACCAAATGGTCGGTGCTCGGCATTCACCTGCCTGAGGCGCATGAGAAGGACCCAACTGGGATATGGCGTAATGCTGCCCGACGAATATGTCCCCCAGAATGTGGGGTTGCCGGATGACGATGGTCTATTCATTACTGACACCACGAGTGGTGAGTGCAAGCTGCTGATCTCAATCGAGGAAATGGTCGAGACAGCAACACCCAAGTTTGACCTAGACGAGTATCGAGGCGGCGAATTCTATGGCTTCCAATGCAAGTGGAACCCGCAGGGTACTCGTCTCATCTTTGTCCTGCGATGGCTAGCTCCAGACGGCAAATCGAGAAAGAACCACGTTCTTACCGTCAGGGCCGACGGCACCGACGTACATCTCGTCATCCCTGCCAAGGAATGGGCAAAGGGAGGGCATCACATCAACTGGCGCCCTGATGGCGAGTCGATCTCGATGAACCTCAATCTCCACGGCGATGGACTCCGGTTCATCACGGCCAGGTACGACGGTACAGGTTTGGGAACGGTCTTGGACACAGTACCTGGCTCAGGACACCCGACGGTACATCCGAATGGTCAGCACATTCTTACCGACGCTTACCTCAGTGACACAGTTGCCTTTGGTGATGGTACTGTGCCAATCCGCTTGGTGGACACGGTTACGGGAGAGGACAGAGTGCTGGTCAGGATGAGAACCGACCAGCCCTTTGCAGCGCCGGGGAACGCATTGCGAGTAGATCCGCATCCTGCCTGGGACGCAGCCTTCAGACGTGTAGCGTTGAACGGATTCGCCGACGGTACGAGAAGGGTCTACGTTGCGGATCTGGAGGGCTTGGTATGCTAGGATCCTACCACAGTGACGTGGGCCCGCCGTGACTGGACAGTGCATGCAGGTATTCTCTATCGCCGAACGTTGGTGCGTGTTGGGCTACTATACCGCTTGTCATTATGCACCGGACGGCTCTGGACGCATTCTGCTGGCCGGGACAGATCTCGAGACAGGGATTGGCCACGTATACATCCTTGCTCCGTCAGGCGAGATCCTCGAACGGTTTGGTGATCGCCGAGTCACCGACGACTTTTTCCACGTCGGCTTTACTCAGCAGTGGAGTTACGACGGGAAGTCTGTCTACTATCAGTACTTTGAGGACGCTCTTTACAGTCAGCCTCGACTGGTGAGGAGAGATCTGTTGACTGGACAAGAGGACATCATCCACGGGCACACAGAGAATGTGCCGCCGCCTGGTGCACCTCTGTTGTCGGGTAACTTGCCTATGCTCTACGCGTCGGGCTACTGCGATCTCGTGTACCATCCCGAGCTAGCGCCGGTCCCATTCCAGGCGCGTGAAGATCACGGGCTGTTCGAATACTCTTGGGATTCGTCTACGCCGGAACTTCGATTAAGCGTAGCTGAGATCCTAGAGCGCCATCCAGAACGAGATACGTTGGCAAGCCTAGATGCGGAAGTGAAGCGACGGCATGGGAAGGCCGACGGGCTAACACTGATGTTGTACTGCGTGCGCTGGAACTCATCCGGGACGCGTTGCTTGTTCTACTTCGGAAACCACCTTGTTTCTAGCGTTAGGGAAGAGCCGAGAGTCGGGTATGTGTTCACTGCAAACAGCGACCTAGAGGATCTCCATCTCGTAGTAGACCTGAGCTTCGGTAGGCCAGGCAACCACTGGTCATGGCATCCAAATGGGGAATGTGTGATCGGCAATGGACCTGATCCTACGGACCCCACCAAGAGCAGCATCGTCCAGGTTAGTCACGAGGGCACCGACTATCGACGGTTAAGTCACTATACTGGAGGTGGTCACCCGTCTATCTCACCAACCGATCATAAGCTGTTAGTCACAGACAACTACGGCTATCCCGATGGTGAGGTGGTTTTCATCGATCTGGAGGACGGGGAGGTGATTCAACGTCACGCCTTTCCGCGGGCGACCAGGTCGCTACCAGGAAGACACCGATTTCAGTGTAACCACCATCCGTCGTTTAGCCGTGACGGGAGTAGAGTCCTGATCAATGCTCTGCTAGGATCCTATGCCTACGTGTGCGAGATTGGTGCGCCACAGCGGTTACCTGAGCGCTCTTGGCAAAGTACAGGAGACTAGGGCAATATGACCATCAAAGCGACGCGAGGGTACAAGCAAGTCAAGCGTTGTGCCGTGAACTTTGTCCAAGCGATGAAGGTGGGCGAAAGGCCCGGCATCTATCGCAAAGAGGAGGGTGAAGATCCAGGCTTGTACGGATCTTACCACGGCCTCCACATTCTCGACATCTTTGGAAAGCTGGAAGACTTTGCCGCCCAAGAGATCGACACGTGGGCCGAATTCTTCCATCGGCGGCAATGTGAACAGGGCTACTATTCCAACAACCCAGGTGACTTGACGGTCCGGCGAGGTATGCATGACCTCAACACGGTATGGCATTCCACGCGTGGGATCTTGTGGTCACTGCGCATCCTCGACCGCAAGCCCTTACGTGAGCTCGCTTTTCTAGAGCCGTTTCTTAAGCCCACTTCGCTCTATGAGTGGGTAAAGTGGTATGATTGGTCAAACCCATGGGCAGCGAGCAATCAGATTCTGGCATGTGCGACGGCACTGATGGCCCTTCGGGATTGGTTTGACTTTCCTGCCGTGGATGAATTGCTGGAGCAAGGTATGTATCCTGCACTGGAAGAGCTCCTTGATGAGGAGACCGGCTACTGGGGCACTCAACTGGGAGCTGACTTGGCCAGTGGCATGTTTGGTACGATCCACGTTCTGCCTATCTACTTTGCCCAAGGCTGGCCATTCCAGGCTGTGGAGCGGGCCATCGATTCAACTCTGGCCTATCAGCTGGCGGACGGTTCCTTCTGGCCTGGAGGCTCTGATTGCCCTGATTTCGATGGAGCGTATATGCTGGCGAATCTCTCCGAGTTGGCGGATTACCGGCACGAGGACTTGCTTGGTGCTGCTAGGTGCTATCTGCAGCACGCATTGATGCATCAAGACCTAGACGAGATGGGCTGGCTCCTACATCGCCGCGACAGCAAGCCTGGGGACTGGAAGTCACGGCCCCACTTCATCTGGCGAGAGGGTTCTACAAAGGTATCTGTCGAATGGCGAGACGAGGATCCTACGAGAAAGCGTATCATGCTCGGTTCCTGGTTCTATCCGCTTTCGATCGCGCTAATCGCACGCATGCTGGGCGACACCGGCTATGAAGGACCCTATCGACTGAACCGTATGTCACTTCACCAGTGCAACGTGTTCGAGTATGAGGATGAAAATGGCGATTGAGCATATTGGCTTCAACGTGCAGGATCCTGTTCGCTGTGCTGAATGGTACGTGCACAATTTAGGCTTCATCGTCAAGCGCAAGATGGAGCATTCGCCTTATACACACTTTTTGGCAGATAGCTCCGGACATATGATGCTTGAGATCTACAACAACCCCAAGGCTGCGGTGCCTGACTATGCCGCGTCAGATCCACTTGTCCTGCATCTTGCATTCCGGGTCCGAGATGTTGAGCGAGAGAAGGAACGACTGCTGCAGGCGGGGGCGTCTCTTCAAAGAGACACCACCGTAACCGCTAGCGGCGACCAGCTTGTTATGCTCCGCGATCCGTGGGGTTTTGCCATACAGCTATGTAAGCGGCAAGAGCCACTGGTCTGAAAGGCGTGAGCTAGGGGAGGTTGGACTGTGGAAATCGAGTCTCTGTATTTCCTGGGTAACGTAACGCCCAAGAGAGCCTGCGAGATTCTCAGCTCGCCTTTTGGGATTGGATGTGAGGTACTAGATCGCGAACTGTGGGAGCCCGAAAGGGTCTATCCCTGGCTGGCCAAGCTGGGCGTCAAGTGGGGTCGACTGCAGACCGGTTGGGCCAGGGTGGAGAAGGAGCTGGGTCTTTACGATTGGGGTTGGCTGGACGAGAGTGTGGATGGCCTGCTGGAACTCGGCATACAGCCATTCTTCAACGTGGGATTCAGCAATCCCTTGTACACTGAGGGTGGGGCACGATACCACCCGATGGCCTCACAACAGTCTTTTGCTGCCTGGAAAGCGTTTGTTTCCGCGTTGGCAGAGCGGTATAAGACAAAGGTCACGCACTACGAGATATGGAATGAGCCCAACGGCCCGAGTTTCTGGAAACCGGACACGCCCGATCCATCGAAATACGTGGAGTTGGTTGCGGGTACAGCCCCGCTGATCAGGCAGCGCTGTCCTGATGCTGTTCTCGTTGGCGGAGCAACCGCAGGGCTACCATTCGACTTTGTCCGTGCCACGCTGGAACATGGCCTCGCAGAGCACATTGATGTATTCTCATATCATCCATACCGCACGGTTCCAGAGCGGAACTACGCGCAGCAGATTAGCACCCTGCGTCGTCTGCTAGAGAAGTACAAACCCGACATCCGGATCTGGCAAGGTGAGGTTGGCTATCCTTCACAGCCCGGCAGCAGTGGGTTCTCATCACAGGGAGAGCAAACCGAGAACGTACAGGCGAAAGTTATGCTGCGACGTCTCTTGACCGATTGCTCCCTCGATGTCGAACTCACATGCTGGTTTCTGATCGTCGATCTGCACGACTATCCAAAGGGATCTGGAAACGTCAACCATAAGGGGCTCCTGCGCTACAAACCAGTCGTGGAGCCGAAAGCTGCTTTCAGGGCCTACCAATATCTGTCCAGCCTCGTCTGTGGCGAGGTGAGATCGAGGATTTCTATACTCTATGGCGTCGATGGCGACAAGAGTCTCACGGAGGAGACTGTTTGGAGACTGAATCGCGGCGAGCAGGAGAGTGCCCCGTTTCTCTGTACCGCTTGCCTCAACACAGCAAACGGCCTGGTGCTGGCCTACTGGTCGAAAGAGCCTCCAGCCGATCGGTGTGAACCGTCTTCCTCTCACTTGGTCTTCTGGGATGGGGAAGGGACTGGGTTCGATAACCCAGTGCTGATCGAACCCATCTCTGGAAGCGTATATGAACTGCCCGGCACGGAACGCCAGAGCGAGGCGGCCTCTAGGGTGCACATTCCACGCGCTCAGATTTTCAGGGGCCTCCCGCTGCTAGACTACCCTTTGCTGATTGCGGAAAGAGGAGCCGTTCAGTGAACGCAACGGAGACAGAAGGTTATCTCGGGATCAAGGAAGTCACGCTACGGTATCTGAACGCAGTGAAGATCGGCGACATCCCCGGAGTCTATGAGCACGTCAAGGGAGGGCGCGAGAACTTCTATGCGTCTTACTATGCAACTCAGATCATGGATCTCTTCGGGGAGCTGGAGAAGCTATCCGACGAGACCATTAATAGGTGGGCTGGGTACCTCCAGGCAAGACAGGGAGAGAATGGCGCCTATCTCTCCATCCACCAGCCATACAAGGCCAGCCAAGTACTTCCTGAACTCGACCCGGTCTGGCATTCGACCCGAGGTTTGCTGTGGTCCTTGCGCACACTAGATCGTCCTCCTCTCCGTCCACTCAAGTTCATGGACCCGCTACTCGATGCCGAGACGCTATACAAATGGACAAAGGGGTTCGACTGGAGCGTGCCCTGGACCGTCAGCAACCAGATCCTCGGTTGCGTCACAGCCCTCCTGGCGATACGAGACTGGTTTGGCTCGTCCGAGATCGATGGACTCATGGAAAAAGGGATGTATCCGGCTCTTGAGGAACTGCAGGATGACGAAACTGGTCTTTGGGGCACGCAGTATGGGGCGCCCCTCTGGAATGGCCTCTTCGGAACAATTCATATAGCGCCCATCTACTTTGCTCAGGGCTGGCCGTTGCGATGTGTGGAGCGGTGTGTAGACTCGACGCTGCAGTGCCAGCTTGCGGATGGATCCTTCTGGAAGGGCGGCTCGAACTGCCCGGACTTTGACGGAGCCTACATGATGTCCAACCTTGCAGCACTGACGGAGTACCGTCGTGAGGATCTGGATGCCGCAGCCCGAGCATACTTGGCACACGCGCTCATGCACAAAGACGCCGGAGGATTGGGGTGGCTCTCTAGACGGCGGGACTGGGATCCGCAGGATGAGCGCGATCGCTTGCAGACACGAACCCTCTTGGACTCGTGGTTCTATCCATTGTCGATAGCTGCAATCGCTCACATGCTTGGGGATAGTGGATATGAAGGTCCATACAACCTGAACCGCATGTCGCTCCACGAGTGCAACGTGTGGAAC
>CAZBZX010000101.1:11086-12106 GCA_964496465.1 uncultured Bacteroidales bacterium | reverse complement strand
ATGTATTACCTGACTCAATAAATACATTTAATTTTTCTTTTACGAATTCTTCCATTGGCTCCGGACACTATATGTGGGATTTTGGAGATGGTCAGGTATCTGCATTAGAAGAACCAGATCATACCTATACATCACCCGGAAAGTATAACGTTCTATTAAGTATGAATGATACAATTAATAATTGCTCAGAATCAAGTAAGTTAGAACTTGAGGTACAATTAAGCGAATTAGCTCTTAAAGCTGATTTTACCTATTATTATGATGCTGATGCGGATTCAATATTTATAAGAGATAATTCTATTGGTGAATCTGTTGTATCTTTTTCGTGGAATATTGAAAATTTGTTTTTTTCAACTGATAGTAATATTGCTTTTACTTACGATCAAATAGCAGGAAAAGAAGTTTGTTTAACAGTTAAAAATAGCAGTCAAGAATATAGTACTTATTGCGAGAAAATGGCTATTTACAAAACAGACGAAGAAAATGCGGAATTTATCATAAATAAAACAGAAGTTAATAAACAGGTTAAATGTATAGCCGTAATTCCCGATTCAATTAGTGAATATTATTGGGATTTTGGTGATGGTAATACAGGTGAAGGCAGGGAGATTATTCATACTTATGCTGATACAGGCATATACATTATTCATTTGCGTAAAATTGGACTTGTAAAACCCGGGGACAAATATCAGCTAATAAATATAGGATCGAATTTACTGGAAAATATTGCTGCATTTGTATTAAAACCTGTAAATACGAAAGCAACAGATAAAGAAGTTAAGCCTCAGGGAATTATCTCTGCTGACATTCTAAGATTTAGCTGGGACTTTGGCGATGGCACAATAGATTCGACTACTTTATCTCCAGTACATACTTATATAGTAGATGATGATCAAGTTGATTTGTGTTTAACTGTTTTTAATGATTACCTGGGAACTCAAAGATCATATTGCCAGTCAATACAATTAAATGAACCATCTCCCATAGACACTAGCTGTGAATCGTCCTTCAGTTATACCA
>CAZBZX010000101.1:0-10986 GCA_964496465.1 uncultured Bacteroidales bacterium | reverse complement strand
TGGATGGTTTGGAGGGTGTATTTACCAATACATCGACCGGCAACCCGAATTATTATGTATGGGAGTTCAGTGATGAAGATACAGTGGAGACAAGCATAAAAAGCCAGGCCCAGGTACATGTATTTGAAAGCTATGGAGATCATAATGTATGTTTGATATCATATGTAAAAGATGGGGCAGAAATACTGAATTCAGATACCTCTTGTCAGACAATAAATATAGAACAACCAACAGATACTACTTGTGAATCGTCCTTCAGTTATACCATGGATGGTTTGGAGGGTGTATTTACCAATACATCGACCGGCAACCCGAATTATTACCTGTGGATATTTGACGGGACGGACATGATCAAGACGAACATCAAGAATCAGGCACAAATCCATCAATTTAGCACTTTCGGAACGCACGAAGTATGTTTAATAGCTCAGGTAAAAGATGGACAGGTAGTATTAAACGCAGATACAATTTGCAAGGATTTTATTTTAATTGAACCAAATACAACTTCCCTTGCAAATGCAATTGTATCATATAAAACAGGAGTAAAAATTTATCCAAATCCTGCAAATAATATATTACATATTACTTATTCTCTGATAAACACTGACAACGTAACAATTAATATTTATAATATTAATGGGATTCTATTAAAGACTGAAGTTTATTCAGATCAAATGCTTGAAATGGTAAATCATCAAATTGATATAAGTGATTTATCAAGAGGTTTATATGTAGTTAAGTTATCTTCAGTAACTATTTCGGAATCATTAAAATTTATGATTTTAAAATGAAAAAGCAATGAGAACTTATAAATACATATCAATTATTTTTTTTCTACTTCTTTCGCAAACGTTTGCGGAAAATAATTTATATAGTTCTTCGGTAGAAAAGGTTGGAATAGATTCAGCCTTAATAGAAAGTTATCTTGATAATGCATTTGATAATGCTTTTTATAATCCTGAGTCAGCTTTTTATTATGTCGATTCAGCTATTAATATGGCCAATTTTATTGGATATAAGGAAAAGCTTTCAGAAGGATTTCAAGTGAAAGGGATTATTTATTATGCCATTGACCAATATGATTCTGCACTTACTTATTATTATAAAGCTTTAGACTTAAGGGTAAAAGATGGAAATTTATTAGGGACTGCAGCATCATTAAATAATATTGCATCAACTTATTCCAGCCTTTCATTATATAAATTGGCTGTAAAAAACAACCTGGACGCATTAAAAATTCATGAAGCATTGAATGATACCGGTAGAATTGGGAATTCGCTAAATAACCTGGCGCTAAACTATCATTATTTAAGAGAATATAAAACTGCATTAAATTATTACCAAGAAGCTTTGGAGTATAAAAATAAAATTCAAAATAATGAAAAAGATATTGCTCGAACGTTAAATAATATTGGTCAGTTATATTTTGACTGGGGATATATTGATGAGAAGTATTTTGATAGTGCAGCTAACTACTTATTCAAGGCAATAAAAATTCGACAAGAAATTAATGATATTCAAGGTGTATCAGAATCATTATTTAATTTAGGAAATATATATATTCAGAAGAAACAATATGATAGAGCACTAATATTTATTGATGATGCGCATAACAATTTTATAATATCTGGTGATAAATCAGGGATAGCAAAAGTATATTCAAATTTAGGATTTATTGCATACAGAAGTGGGGATCCTGATTATAAGAAGGCGCTGAAATATTTCAATAAAAGTGTTTCAATGGCTAAAGAAATGAATAGCCTGCAATTACTTCAGGATAACTATCTGCATATTTCTAATATATTTAAGTTTAAAGGGCAATATGATAATGCATATCAATACATGGAATTATATAATGAAATAAAAGACAGTATTGCCACCATTGAAATTAAAAAAGAAATTATACGACTACAAATTGAGTATGAGGCAATGAAGCGAGAAGCAACTATTGTTAAACAGCAAGCTCAAATAAATAAATTATTATTGAAGCAAAATAAGCTTTTAATATTATCAGTGATACTTTCATTCGCAGTTATTATAATATGTATACTTTTTATTTTACTGAGAAAAAAATATTTAAAAGGAATTATAATATCTACTTGATAAGAGACTAAAAATCACCACCATCTATATCACCACCATTTCCTTGGTCAAAACCACCATTCTGCATTTGTTTTTTGTAGTTGTTTATTTTATAGCTTAATGTAAGTGTTACTACTGTGGGTTCGCGAGTGAATTTTCCATGATTCATAAAATCACTGGTATTATTTTCAAATTCAAATTTTCGGGTTCCAAAAATATCTCTAACCTGGAGGGTTAATGCCATTTTTCTCTTCATCAAATCTTGTTTAACAGCAAAATTTGACACCCACATTGCTTCTCTCTGTCCCTGTGCATCTACCGATGGCCCTCTATAATATCCAGTAAGCTGTAATCGTGTATATTTTGTGACTTTAACTAATGCATCTAAACGCGCATCCCAGCTTAAGCTACCCTCAATGGCTGCCTGTTCAACATAGTCTCCTTCCAAACGATAATGATAAATACTTCCACTGGCATTTATTCTAAGCCATTTTGTTGCTTCAACATTAGCCATTAATTCCGCTCCTAAGGAAAAATCCCTGTTCAAATTATCAAAAGTCATGATACTTTTTCTTCTAAGAGAATCAAATTCTGATCTACGGTCAATTTTATTTTCAGTTATCCTGTAAAAACCTTCTAAGGCAATAAACGATTCTTTAATTTTTTTCTGGTATCCAAATTCGTATGAATTAATATATTCAGGCTGTAAATCAGGATTACCCCTTCTAAGACTGTTTCTATCCCAATAGCTTTCATAAGGCTCCAGGTTCCAACCTCTTGGCCTTTCAATACGGCGTGTATAACTTAGCATTAGTTGCTGGTCCTTGCCAATATCTCTGGAAAAATGAATTGTTGGATAAAAATCGGGCCTGTTAATAGTATATGGAGTTTTTACACCATTTTTAGTAAATTCAATATTTCGGTAAGTATATTCTATCCTTAATCCAAGTTGATATTTAATTTCGAATAATTGATTAGAATAAGTACCATATATTGAATGAATCTGTCTTTTATAATCATAAATGCTTGAATCATACAAAGTTTCTTTTGAAGTATCAACCCATTCCAACGAATAAAGCTCTAAATCATGATCAACCCTGCTTTGATAACCGGCTTCAATTTTACCTATTGAATTTATTGGTTTTACATAATCAATTTTATAAACGAATTCATTTCTTTTTTGGCCATCTTCAAGTGAATGCAGTTTTTCTATACCAAGAGGATTATCTAAATTATCAACATGTAAAAATTCTTTATATTCATCATCAGGGCCTTTCCTGTCTTCTATTTGCACCATTGACGTAATTTCATGCCCTTTGTCATCAAATTTATGTGAAAAATTAAGATCAACACTATAAGAATTATTACTCCTAATTGTAGTGTTTGTATTTCTATATAATGAATCGTAAGTATGCGGAAAATCCCAATCATGTATATTGGCAAATTCATCTCTCTCAAATGTAGATTTTCCAATATCACCTTCTAATGTTAAGGTACTCATATCGTTGATATAATAATCCAAACCTCCTTTAACTCTATATCCACTGCGATTAAAATCCCTGTCTGAAGTAGAATTTTCGATTAGTTTTGAACGGATATTATCTTGCGCATCTTTTAAATAATTTTCTCTATAAAATTCTCCAGTGCCATTAAATTTTTCGTCCTGGGCATTAAAACCCCAATAAAAATTGAATTTTTGACTTTTATAATTGAACAGCATATCACCCCGATATTTATTATTGGTTCCAATAGACACGTTCACTATTCCACTTAATCCAAGTAATTTTTGTTTCTTCAATACTACATTAATGATTCCTCCAACTCCATCCGGATCATATTTAGCAGAAGGATTTGTGATAATTTCAATGTTATCAATAGAAGTTGCCGGTATTTGTTGTAAAGCATCGCTTCCTGTCAATACAGTTGGTTTACCATCAATTAAAACTGTAAAACTTGAACTTCCTCTTAATGTAATATTGCCTTCAATATCAACTTTTACTGATGGCACACCTTCTAGAACTTCAACTGCTGTACCACCGGATGCAGCTACCTCCTGGCTTACATTTACTACTTTTTTATCAATTTTGTATTCAACCCGTGCCCGATCAGCAACAACTTCTACACTTTCGATGGCAGTTTTTGAAATTGATAATTTAATTTCACCAGTATTATAAGTAAGATCATTTGGAAAAATTATAATATTATCAATCATTTTTTTATTAAAACCAATAAAATTTGCTATTAAATAATATTTTCCATTAGGAATATCGGTTATTTCAAAGCTTCCATCGTTTTTTGAAATACCTCCGGTAACTAAGGAAGAATCATCGCTTTTATAAATAATAATATTAGCATATTCTATTGGGGTTCCATTTTCAGTTAATACTTTACCTATAATAATTCCTTTTTTTGGTGCATTTGTAATATCAGGATTATTTGTTGACAACTTACTTGAGAAAAGGGAGAAAACTAGTACATTGGATAATATAAGAAAGGCAATATATTTTTTGGACATATGTATATTGTAATAAATGATTGCTTGTTAGACGGTAAAAATAGAAAAAGGTTTAAAAGGATTGAAATAAAAAAATGTTAAATTTAAAAACATGTAAAATTAATTAAAAACAAGTTGTTTATGAAAATCTCTAAATTTGTATCTTAGAATGAGCTATTTATTGAATAAAAGTTTGGAATGATGGAACTCTGTTTATTGAATTATTGTGAATGGATAAGCTAAATTATTTTCCATTGTTCCAGGAAATTGGAAACTTTTATTTGGTATTAGTTTTATTATTACTGTAAACTTTTATAAATTTTAACTTTCAAGAATCATGAAATACACAAAATCAAAACTAGGGAGAGTTTTTATAATACGCCTTGAAGATGGCGAAATTTTACATAAAGAAATTGAAAAATTTGCCAAATTAAAAGGAATAATGGCAGCTAGTGTTTCTGTTGTTGGTGGGGTTGATAAAGGAAGTAAACTCGTTGTTGGCCCAGAGGAGGGAAGAGCAGATAAAATAAATCCGATGGAATTAATTTTAGATAATGTTTACGAAGCAACAGGTGTAGGGACCATTTTTCCAAATGCTACCGGAGAACCCATATTACACATGCATATTTCCTGCGGAAGGGAAGACAAATCAATTACGGGTTGTGTTAGAAGAGGAGTAAAGATTTGGCATGTTCTGGAAGTTATTGTTCAGGAAATAACCAATTGCAATTCGAAAAGAATATTAGAAGAAAATACTGGTTTTGAGTTATTGCAGCCTTGATTTTTGGATAATATTCTTGACGATCCTTTGTAGTATTTAATTTCATTGGTTTTATAAATAAAGAAAAATTAAGCAGTAAATAAGTATTATTGAAGCTGTCTAAAAAGTATAATACTATCGTCTTTGCGAGGAGTGACGACGAAGCAACCTGTTAATTATAAGCAGATTGCCTGCCTGGCTGGCAGACAGGCTTCTTCCTCCTTCGTCGTCATCGCAATGACGTATTCCTTTTTAGACTGCTTCTTGGGGTGAGGTCATTAAATGCTATTAGATTTGTAAAATAATGAAAATTATACCAAAATAAATGTCATTGATATTCTGTTCAGGTCTACTGTAAAGAAAAAGAATATTTTTGTAAAATTCATGAAAGTTTGAATTTTCATCCTTTAACTTTTTTTAACAGCCAATTCTTCTGAAAAAATCAACAATATCCGATATTTGAACGTTTTATTAAAAATCATATTAATTAGTATATAACTTAAATTTTTCAGTGTATGGATATAGTTGTTGAAAATTTAACCAAGAAATTTGGGGCTCAGAAAGCAGTAGATGATGTTTCATTTACTGTTAAAACAGGAGAGGTGCTTGGTTTTTTGGGACCAAATGGTGCCGGAAAAACCACTACGATGAAGGCCATTACCTGTTTTATGGCTCCCAATAAGGGTGATATTAAAGTAGGAGGGTTTTCGATAGCTGAAAATCCCGACGAAGTTAAAAAACACATTGGCTATTTACCTGAAAGTAATCCTTTATACACAGATATGCCTGTAATTGATTACTTGAAATTCGTGGCTGAGATTCAGGGAATTCCAAAAGAGAAGATCCAAGATAAAATTCTTGAGATGGTTAACAGCTGCGGTTTAGAAGGTGAGAAACATAAGAAAATAGGTGAGCTTTCAAAAGGGTATCAGCAGCGTGTTGGATTGGCACAAGCATTAATTCACGATCCTGATGTACTGGTTTTAGATGAACCAACTACAGGGCTCGATCCAAACCAGATTATTGAAATTCGCGAGTTGATTAAAAAGCTGGGAAGGGAAAAAACGGTTATCCTAAGTTCCCATATTTTGGCAGAAGTAGAGGCTACCTGCGACAGAATTTTGATTATCAATAAAGGGAAAATTGTTGCAGATGGAACTTCAAACGATTTAAGAAAGAAAGCCTCTGGAAATGAGATTTTAAAAATAGGGATTGAAGGAGGAGATAAAAACGATATTTTTAAAGCTTTACAGGAACTCGACACGGTTGTGGTTGTTGATTTTGTAAAAGACAAAGAAAAACACTTCGAGATTCAGAGTAAACCAGGAATATCTTCCGCGAAAACAGTTTTCGATTTATGTGTTAAGAAAAAATGGTACCTGACCGAATTAACAACAATTGAAACAAAATTGGAAGATGTTTTCCGTGATTTAACTAAAAATTAGAAATTTTAAATATTAAATTTTAAAATATGAATAAAATTTGGATTTTAACAAAACGCGAATTAAAATCATTTTTCGATTCGTTGATGGCTTATATAATGATGGTCTTGTTTTTAGGTTTTAGCGGATTTTTTACATGGCTTTACGGATCAGATGTATTTTTTATTGGTCAGGCCAGCATGCAAGCTTTTTTTGGGATTGCTTACTGGACATTGTTTTTCTTTATTCCCGCTCTAACCATGAGGCTTATTGCTGAAGAAAACAGGGTAGGAACTCTTGAACTGATTTTAACTAAACCGGTATCAGACTGGCAATTTGTTGTAGGTAAATTCTTAGCAACATTTTTATTAATAATCATTGCTTTAGCACTTACAATTCCTTATTATATTACTATTTGGAGTATCGGGCCAATTGATCATGGTGCTGTTTGGACAGGTTATTTAGGGTTGGCATTAATGAGTGCTGCTTATATTAGTATTGGTGTTTTTGCTTCGAGTATAACCAATAATCAAATTGTTTCTTTTTTGCTTGCGCTATTTATCGGGATATTTTTCCATATAATTTTTGGAGTATTGTCAAATAGTTTTACAGGAGTTTTCGGAGGCATTTTTGATTATTTAAACTTGTCAACACATTATGAATCGGTATCCAGAGGTGTAATCGATACAAAAGATATTATCTATTTTCTGTCGATTATTTTTATAGGCTTGTTTTCTTCGGAGGCAGCTTTATCGAAACGAAATCTAGTTGGTTAAATCATAAGAAAAATAATAGATTATGAGGAAAACAAAAAATACTTTATACACATCCATCCTTTTAGTGGTTGGAGTTCTTATCCTGGTAAATATCCTCTCGGATAAGATATTTGTCCGGTTAGATTTTACAGCGGATAAAAGATATACGTTGAGTAAAGCAACAAAAGAAATTTTAAAAGATCTTAACGAGCCAGTAACTATTAAAGCTTATTTTTCAGAAGATCTTCCACCAGATGTTGCAAAAACAAAAAGAGACTTTAAGGATCTGTTGATTGAATATTCAAACCGTTCAAAAGGCATGCTTGTTTATGAATTTATAAATCCTAACAAGGATGAAGAAACTGAGCAAGATGCTTTAAGAAATGGGATTCAACCTGTATTAATTAATGTACGTGATAAAGACCAGGTTAAACAACAAAAAGCATTTTTAGGTGCTGTTGTACAACTGGGAGAGCAAAAAGATATTATTCCTTTTATGCAACCAGGTGCTGCAATGGAATATGCACTATCTTCCAGTATTAAAAAATTATCGGTATTTGATAAACCAACTATTGGATTATTACAAGGGCATGGTGAACCTGGAATTAGTTCATTTAAGCAAGTTATGGCTATGCTTAACGTGCTTTATAATGTACGGCCTGTTACTTTAACAGACTCAACTGATGAATTAATGAATTTTGAAACGGTGGCCATTATTGCTCCTAAAGATTCATTTTCAGTATCGGATTTGATGCAGTTGGATAATTTTTTATCCCAGGGTAAAAATTTATATATTGCCATGAACCGTGTTGAGGGAAATTTTTCCAATGCTATGGGAAGTACTATTAATACTGGATTAGAAAACTGGCTTAGCGAAAAAGGGATAACGGTTGAAGAAAATTTTATTATTGATGCAAATTGCAGTAGTGTTGGAGTTATTCAACAGCAAGGACCTTTCAGGATTCAAACGCAAGTTAATTTCCCGTATATTCCGGTGATTTCAAATTTTGAAAAACATCCGATAACAGAAGGACTCGAAGCTGTGGTTTTTCAGTTTGTAAGTTCTATTACTTTTAATGGAGATACCAATGTTACTTTTACTCCACTGGTAAGATCTTCAGATAAATCGGGTACACAGTCATCACCATTATATTTTGATATTCAAAAACAATGGAACGATCGTGATTTTCCACTTAGTGGTTTAACTCTTGCTGGCATTCTTTCCGGACCAATTGTTGGTCAAATGAATTCGAATATTGTACTGGTTGCCGATGGTGATTTTGCTGTTAATCAAGAAGGACAACAACAAAATCAACAGATTAATCCCGACAATGTTAGTTTAATGGTGAATGCCATCGACTGGTTATCAGACGATACTGGTTTAATCGATCTTCGTACGAAAGGAGTTACATCAAGACCATTAGATCAGATAGAAGATGGGAAAAAGGCATTTCTTAAATATTTTAACTTTTTATTGCCCCTACTTTTAGTAATAATTTATGGGGTTATTAATATGCAAATTAATCGTAATTTACGAATGAAAAGAATGGAGGAAGGCTATGTTTAATAAATTAAATAGTAAAATATTAATTATTGTTTTCGCGATATTATTATTATTAGTCATCATTGTAAAATTATTCGAATCGCGAAGTGAACGAACCTTTAAAAATGAGTTAGCATCATTTGATACCGGGGATGTTACATCTATTTCTATTATTACAAAGGGTGATGCTGAGAAGAAATTATCTCTATACCTTGATGGAGACTATTGGAAAGCTCAAAAGGATGGGAAAACGTATAATGCTGATGGAGATAAAATTGATAATTTATTGAATGAATTATTGAAACTAAAACCGGAGAGGGTTGCAGCAGCAAAATCAGAAAAATGGACAGATTTTGAAGTAGTTGATTCATTAAGTGTTCGTATTCAAGTAAAAAAACAATCTAAAGTACTTGCTGATCTGCATATTGGTAAGTTTTCTTATCAGAATCCGACTGACCCTTATCAGCGTCAGGGTAAGATGACCTCATATGTTAGAATTGCTGATGATGATATTACCTATGCAGTAGATGGATTTTTACGCATGATGTTTAACTCGGACGTGAATAGTTACAGAAACAGCAAGTTGTGTGAAACAAGTGCTAATGAATTAACAAAATTAACATTTACCTATCCGGCTGATAGTTCATTTACCTTGACGAAACAAAATGATAAATGGATGGTGAACGGATTGTTAGCAGATTCGGCGAAGGTAGCAAAATATGTGAGTTCATTATCCAATTTGGTGAGCACAAATTTTGTGGATGAAGATCTATCAATGGTTGTGCAACCCACACATATTTTAAGGATAGAAGGGAACAATATGTCAGCACCTATTGAATTATCTGCTATACCAGCTGACTCGATAAATCAATATATTGTTACTTCATCAATTAATAAAGGCACTAATTTTAGTGGGGCCAAAGGAAACTTATTTACGAAAATTTTTAAAGGGGAAGATGAATTCTTTGCCAATTAAAATAGTTTAAAATTAAAAATTAAATACCCGGGTAAATTTTAAATTAATTCGGGTATTTTTTTCTTTTTTAATGATTACTTTTAATAAATAATAAAAATCAAATGCAGATAAAAGGAACAGCAGTAAGAGTTACTCCGGAATATATTAAGAACCATCATGCAGACAAGTATGATGAATGGATGAATTCGCTGCCATCAGAATGCCAGGTAATTATGAATAACCCGATTATTGCTACTGAATGGTATGATGTAAACAATGCAGTGCTTATACCCACTAAAATTATTGCAGATATGTTTTTTAATGGAAAAGAAGTGGAAGCTGCTCTTGAGTTAGGGAAATATAGTGCCGAAGTTGCATTGAAAGGAGTTTATAAAATTTTTGTTATGATTAGCACACCTGCTTTTTTAATTAGCAGGGCAACCAGTATTTTTTCTACCTATTATCGTCCTGCAGACATAAAAATTGTTGAGAGTACCAAAGATTCTGCGGTTTTTGAATTTAAACATATAACTGAAGCTGAATCATTAATAGCATGGAGAATTGCAGGATGGATGGTACATGCCCTTGATATTGTTAAGAAAAAAGATATGCAAATGGATATAAAATCTGATTTTACCCCAGGTAACGAAATAGTTACTATTACTATGACATGGCAGTAAAATAGTTATTTATTATTTGCTTTGCTTAATTTTATTTATCCCTACTCTTATACCAATGGTGATAATCATTCCACTGTCACTCGATGAAAAATTGAAAATATTATCAGTATCATCAGAATAAATTGGCCAGGAAAGACTTAAATATGGCTCTGTGATAAAAAGAGCATCAGGTTTTAATTTATAGGTTAATTTTAATCCCGGGACAAATCCAATAGAATTTTTATAAATACTAAAACCATGATATAATTCAGGGTATCTCATAAATGCAAATCCAGAATATAATCCGATATTAAATT
>CAZBZX010000100.1:0-12145 GCA_964496465.1 uncultured Bacteroidales bacterium | reverse complement strand
TAAAGTTTCCTGGCAGAACGCTGAAATAATGAGTGTTTTACTGGCGAAACATGGATTCACGAATGTTGGAAATTAAACGCAGTTCCTTAGACTACAAATTACTTTTTGTTCCTGGGGTGGCTGTAATGGACGAGGTAACTGCAAATAAAATACGAAATTACATTAAAAATGGAGGAACGATTGTAATGACCAGCAATTCAGCCATAGTGGATACAAACGGACAGGTTTTTGCCACAACACGTCCAGGTATGCTAAACGATGTATTTGGTATTCGCCTTGGAAGCTTTGAAGAAACAGAAGTAATGAATGAAATTTCAAGAAAGTCTTACAAAGGAAAAAAACTTGAAATTACATATAAAGGTAAAGCCGTTGATTCAGAATCTGCACGCTTTGATTTGATTGACCTTAATGGTGCAGAGGTTATTGGAAATATAACCAGCCTTGATAAAGATTATCCGATAATGACCTCAAATAAATATGGAAATGGCCATGCTATTTATGTTGGGTTACCAGCAAATGGAGAAGTGCTTGGAGGATTGCTTGACGATCTGATTGAAGAGCTTGGAATTAAAAAAGGACCTGATGTTCCTTCAGGTGTAATGGCGAGAAAGATTGATGAAACTCATTACCTATATTTGAATGTTAGCAGTGAACCAAAAGAAATTGCAATGAAAGGAAAATCGCATAGTATTCTATTTGATAAAGATTATTCTGGCAATTTTGCTATACCTCCTTACGAACCGGAATTCATAGAGTTAAAATAAGTAACTAATTCAACAATGTTAAATTTTTTGACTTAATAATAATTTGTAAATCATCAGAACAATACAATAAAAATGAATAAAACAATAATAACTATTTTGCTAATTCAATTAGCTATTTTTGCAAAAGCTCAATATCAGAATAATACCAATGACAAAGGAACTGATTATTATTTAAATCCAGTTTTTGCAGGTGATTATCCAGATCCAAGTATATTACGTGATGGTGATGATTATTACATCGTGCATTCATCTTTCGAATATTATCCAGGTTTATTAATTTGGCATTCAAAAGACCTGATTAACTGGACCCCGGTTGCAAATGCACTGCATACTTACCTAGGTTCAGTATGGGCACCAGATCTGGCAAAATATAAAGACAAATATTACATTTATTTTCCTGCTAATAACCAAATTTTTGTTGTTTGGGCAAGTTCAATAAATGGCCCCTGGAGCGATCCTATTGATTTGCATATCAACAATATAGATCCAGGCCATGTTGTTGATGATAATAGTAAGCGTTATTTATATTCTGCCAATGGAGGTTATGTTCCGCTTTCTGATGATGGACTATCTGTTGCTGGTGAAACAATTCATGCTTATGATGGCTGGCCAATACCTCGTGAATGGTCGATTGAATGTTTTTGTATGGAAGGCCCTAAGTTGGTAAAGCGAGGCGATTATTATTACCTTACAGTTGCCGAAGGAGGAACAGCTGGCCCTGCCACTGGCCATATGGTAATTTCTGCACGATCAAAATCACTTTTTGGCCCATTTGAAAATTCTCCTTATAATCCAATCATCAGGGCAACATCAAACAATGAAAAATGGTGGTCAAAAGGACATGGAACTATATTTGAAGATACAAATGGTGACTGGTGGATTGTGTATCACGGTTATGAAAAAGGATTTTACAATATGGGTCGCCAGACTATGCTTCTGCCAATTGAATGGACGAACGATGACTGGTATAAAATACCTGATAATATTAAGGATGACGGACCTATTAAAAAACCAAATTTAGCTGCTTATCCTTCGAATTATTCATTAAGTGATAGATTTGAAGGAAATGATTTAAAACCTCAATGGAGATTTTTTGGAGAATATGATACCAGCAGGTTTCACTTAGTTGATAAAAGTATAGTTATTGAGGCAAAAGGAAATGCCGTTGGCAATTGCTCACCCTTACTTTGTACTCCGTCTGACCATTCATATACGGCTGATATTGAGTTACAAATAGAAGGAAAAGCAATAGGGGGTTTGGCCCTTTTTTATAACAACAGCGCTTATTCAGGCATCCTGGCCGATAATGAAAATATTCTGGCAAATATCCATGGATGGCAATTCCAAACTGAAAAAAATGTAATCAATAAACATGTATTCCTTCGTTTGAAAAATATTAACAGCGTTGTTGATATGTATTATAGTACAGACGGTGAAAAATGGACTAAGATTGAAAATTCATTGGAAACCTCCGGATTTCACCATAATGCTTTTGGTGGATTTATGGGAATACGAATTGGGCTTTGTTCGATGGGTGATGGGGATGTTAAATTTAAAAATTTTATATATACTCCAATAAAATAAAAGCGTATTAAAAAGTCACCTAATAGCGATATAGAATGAATAATTTAATAATTAAACTATTAAAAATGAAACGAATAATTAACATGATTTTTTGTGGGACGATATTTTTAATTAGCTCTAACTTATATGGTCAGAGCAGTGAGAATTTTTTTCTTGATGATTATGAACCAAAAACAGCAATGATTCCCGAAGCAGTGAACTTAACACAGACTTCTGAGAAAGCTTCAGTTATAGTTACTTTAGTGGGTGACACTATCGGAAAGATTTCTAAGTATGTATATGGTAATGCAATTGCAGCCTGGTTTGGGTCGCATGAGGATCCTTTATTGATAGAAAACACTAAAATTCTTGAACCTACTCTTATTCGTTTTCCTGGCGGAAGTTGGTCAAATGGATATTTTTTTAATGGTGTACCAAAAGATGTTCCAGATTCAATATACGATGGTACAACATATAATAGTACATCTGGAACTGCAAATAAGAACACATTTACAGGGCACGATGGAACAGAGGGTTGGGTAACTTCGACAAACCAGTATTACACGCTTCGTGAGAAAACGAACGTTAATGAAGGACTAATATCCATTAATTATGGATATGCCCGTTATGGAACGAGCGATGACCCTGTTGCAAAAGCCGCGCATCTAGCTGCTGATTGGGTGCGTTATGATGCAGGACGGACAAAATTCTGGGAAATTGGAAATGAAAATGGTGGCCCTTGGGAATATGGTTGGATGATCGATACAGCCCTTAACAAAGATGGGCAACCTGAAATTATTACTGGAGAAATTTATGGAAAACATTTTAAAGTTTTTGTCGATTCAATGAAATCAGCTGCTGAAGAAATTGGGGCTACAATATATATTGGCGGTCAGATTGTAGTTGACGGTGAATCCAGCTGGAACTTTGTAGACAAAACCTGGAATAGCGGATTTTTTAATGAAGTGGGTGATTATGCAGATTTTTATGTCATTCATAACTATTTCAATAATTCAAATAATATCAGACAAATCTTGTATGGCGCAGAATCAAGCCTTAGTCAGAACATGAAATCTATACAACAGGACTTTACTGAGATGGAAGCATATCCTAAACCAATAGCTTTAACAGAGTATAATATGAGCCCGGGTAATGCCGAAGCAGCAGTGTCTTATGCTAATGGCATGCAGGCTGTTGTCCTTATTTGTGAATTGATTAAAAACAATTTCGGCCTAGGTTCAAGATGGTTGTTGGAAGAAATGTTCGGTACGTATGGATCAAACACATATTGTCCTCACGCGGATTTTTATTATCTTGCTTACCTGCAAAAAATTTATGGTGATCTTGCAATTTCTACTGCTTCTTCAAGTGCTGATATAATCAGTTATGCTTCAAAATATTCATCAGGCGAAACAGCAATTATTATTGTCAATAAAGATACTGTTGAAAAAGTAGTTACCGTGAGTACTGAATCAATTGGAGTTGGTGAGAAATATTATATGTACACGTTTACAGGAGGCACAGATACTGATCTTTCTCCTAATGTTTATATTAACACTGAAGGTCCAAACTTTAACCAATGGGGGCCTTTGAGTCAATTATTTAATATTAAAGCATTTTCATACACCATTGATGATGAATTTAAATTTATTACACCTGGCAGGTCAGTCCAAATGATATTGGTCGAAGATGGAAATAATCATATCATCGTTGATGATTCAATTTTAGATGTAGTATCCTCTATAAAGGTAAGTTCATTTAAGTTAAATCAGAATTACCCAAATCCGTTTAAATCGGCAACACTCATAAATTATTATTTGCCTGAGAGTCTTTTTGTAACTTTAAAAGTATTCGATTCTCTAGGAAAAGAAATTACGACATTAGTTAATGACCTTCAAAATACCGGGAATCATTCTGTGCAATTCAATGCATCTAATTTACCAGGCGGGATTTATTTTTATAAAATTGATGCGGGACAATACTCTGATATAAAGAAACTTGTATTATGTAAATGAATAATTATTTAAAATTAATGGCAGTTTTTTTAAGTGATATTGCTTAAATTCAACAAAGGATGTAATGTAATTGCATCCTTTTGTTTTTAGTTCTAGTAAGAGGTATTGCCAGAAAAGGGCTAGTGTAATAATAACCGGATTTCGTCTAAAAGGTTAAATTCACGACAATTTTTTATATCTTACTTGCTAGAAATAATAAAAACAATTTACGTTTTATGAATCACCTGAAAAATACAGTTAATTCATTAACTATAATGGCAATATTGATATGTCTAATATTCACAATATCATTACAGGCCAAAGAAACATCCCTGGTGTCCGGAAAACTGAGCATAGGGGCATTTCCTTTGACTAATTGCTCCATCCTATATGATGAAGATGATTTCACTGTAGTTAAGAAGGCTGTAGCTATATTTGCAAGGGATATTGAAGCGGTCACAGGTAACCATCCTGAAATGATTACTCAGAAAGTTCAAGGAAATGTTATTTTGTTAGGAACTCTAGGGAAAAGTAACTTAATTGACCAACTTGTATCAAATGGCAAATTGGATATTTCAGGCATTAAGGGTGGCTGGGAACAGTTTACTATTCAACGTTTACAAAATCCACTTCCTGGTTTGGAACAGGTACTTGTTATTGTGGGTAGTGACCGTCGGGGAGCAGCATACGGGGCTTTTACCCTCAGTGAAGCCATTGGTGTTTCGGCATGGGAGTGGTGGGCCGATGTACCTGTAAAAAAACAAAGTCAATTATATGTTGTCAAGGATTCAACATCGAAATCACCTTCCATTAAATACCGGGGAATATTTATTAATGACGAGGACTGGGGCCTAAAACCATGGGCATCCAACAATTATGAAAAAGAGCTAGGAGACATCGGACCAAAAACTTACGTCCGAGTTTGTGAGTTAATTCTCAGACTTAAAGGAAATATGTTTGCTCCAGCCATGCACAGTTGCACAGGAGCCTTTTATTACTATTCTGAAAGTAAAAAAGTAGCTGACGAATATGGCATCATCATTACTACTTCCCATTGCGAACCTTTACTATTTAACAATGCTGCAAAATCGGAATGGGATAGTGAACGTGATGGAGAATGGAATTTTGCCAAGAACAAAGATGTTATTTTGAAAAAATTAGATGATCGTGTACGTGAAGCATCTCCCTATGAAAATATCTATACTATGGCAATGCGTGGTGTGCACGATGAAGGTTTACGAGGAAATCTTTCCGACGAAGAAAAGGTTAGTGTGTTAACTGATCTAATTTCCGATCAAAGGAAAATTCTCGTTAAATATCTTAAAAAGCCTATAGAAGATATACCTCAAATATTTGTTCCTTACAAAGAGACCATGGGTGTATATGAACTTGGATTACAAATTCCGGATGATGTTATACTGGTTTGGGTTGATGATAACTATGGTTACATCAAACGATTGGGCAATCCGGTTGAACAAATGCGAAGCGGCAGGGCTGGCGTTTATTACCATGCTTCCTATTTAGGACCTCCGCATGATTATTTGTGGGTATGCACAACTCCTCCTGTTTTGTTGTATGAAGAATTTAAAAAAGCTTATGATTCAGGATCTGACCAATATTGGTTATTGAATGTGGGAGATATTAAGCCTGCAGAACTTTGCATGCAAACTTTCTTTGATCTGGCATGGGATATTCAAAAATATAACTTCAATAATATCAATCATCATCAAAGTGAATTTTTAACAGATATTTTTGGTGCTAAATATAAGGATGCCTTTCAGGATATTCTTGATAATTATTATCGGCTTGCCTGGAGCCGTAAGCCCGAATTTATGGGTTGGGAACGAGAATGGGATGCTCCTGAATATATAGGATTGACCAATACGGAATATTCATTTCAAAATTATAATGATGCACAGCAACGCCTGGCCGATTATCAATACATTTCCGATTTATCAGAGAAAATTCTTAATGAATTGCCAGAAAATTATAAACCAGCCTTTTTTGAGTTAGTAGGATATCCGGTCATGGGATCTTATCAGATGAATCGTAAATTCCTTTTGGCTCAACTGAATGGTGAGCTTGCAAAAGATGACAATTTTTCAGCAGCCAATTGGGCTGCAGAGCAGGCAAAATCTGCTTTTGACAGCATTAACAGTCTGACTGATAAATACAATGCAATGCTTAATGGGAAATGGAATGGAATGATGAGTGTTCCCCCCGGTTTTGTAGCCAAATATCAGAATATGCCTGATGTAGTTTATACCCAGGGTGAGAAGAGTATTCCTGTTGATGTATCCCCACAGGAAAGTAAGAGCAAACTAGAAGGTTGTACAGTGATCGATTTAAGCCAGATCAAAAACAAGTATTCTGAAGAGGGATATACCCTTCGACTTATTGAAGGTGTTGGCTACGATTGGAATGCCATACAACTTGGTGAAGCCATTGAAAAAGTAAAAGATCCTGAAAACCTTATTGGTTCCAGTTTTGAATATGAATTTTCTGGAGTAAATTTCGATTCTGTCACGGTTTATGTTTACAGTTTACCTTTTTTCCCTCTTTATAAAGGCAAAAGCACTCGTTTTGGTATTTCAGTTGATAATCAACCTGTTTTTATTGCTAAAAATGAACCCAAAGAGTTTTCAAAAGAATGGAAAGATCAGGTTCTTCAGAATGGCGCTGTTGCAGTAGTAAAATTTCCTGTAGCAAAAAACAACAGGGAACACATTTTGACGTTGACTTGCATCGACCCAGGTGTTATTATCCAACGAATTGTTATTGATTGGGGAGGCTTAAAAGATACCTATGTTGGACCGTCAGTTTCATTGAATGAATCAATTAATTAATAAAATTTTGAAAATAGTAAGATTGAAGAAAAAATTGAAAAAATGATATATAATTTATAAATACTTTTAATTATGAGAAAATTTTATTTATTCCTTTTTATATTAAGCGATATTACTTTTAATATAACAAACCTTTATGCGCAAAACAAAATATACCCAAACGAGTTCCCATTAGAAGACGTAAAATTACTGGATGGGCCATTTAAACATGCCCGAGATCTCAATATCGAGGTTCTTTTAAAATACAATGTTGACCGCTTGTTGGCCCCATATCGTAAAGAAGCTGGATTGACTCCAAAGGCAGAATGTTATCCAAACTGGGAGGGACTAGATGGACATGTGGGTGGTCATTATCTTTCAGCCATGGCCATGAATTATGCGGCAACTGGGAATGAAGAGTGTAAAAAACGAATGGAATATATGTTATCGGAACTAAAAGAATGTCAGGAAGCAAATTCGGTGAATAATTCAGAATGGGGAGTTGGATATGTTGGAGGTTTCCCAAATAGCGTAAATTTATGGTCGACATTTAAAAAAGGTGATTTTAGTATATATAAATCTTCTTGGGCACCTTTCTATAATTTGCATAAAATGTATGCCGGATTAAGAGATGCTTGGTTATATGGTAACAATGAAGAAGCTAAGGTCATGTTCCTCAAATTTTGTGATTGGGGAATAGACCTTATTTCAGGTCTTACTGATGAACAAATGCAAGATATGCTTAATGTGGAGCACGGTGGTATGAACGAAGTATTTATCGATGCTTATCAAATAACAGGAGATGAGAAATACCTGGAAGCTGCAAGAAAGTTCTCACATAGGGCATTTCTCAATCCTTTGTCAGAAGGAATAGATAACCTTGATAACAAGCATGCAAACACCCAGATACCCAAATTTGTTGGCTTCGAAAGAATAGCAGAACTATGTGATGAAGAGAAATATGATAAAGCAGGTAGCTTTTTTTGGGAAACTGTTGTTAAAAACCGTTCTCTTGCTTTTGGTGGAAATAGCAGGAGAGAGCATTTCCCCAGTGCAGCCTCGTGCGTTGATTTTGTAAATTTGGTTGATGGACCAGAGTCTTGTAATTCTTATAACATGCTGAAATTGACTGAAGATTTATTCAGGGTGCACCCCTCTGTGAAATACGTAGATTATTATGAGCGAACATTACTTAACCATATTCTTTCGACCCAGCATCCCGAGCATGGAGGATTTGTATATTTTACCACGGCACGTCCCCGTCATTACAGGGTTTATTCTGCCCCTAATGAAGCGATGTGGTGCTGTGTGGGTACTGGCATGGAAAATCATAGTAAATACAATCAGTTTATTTATACGCATTCAAAAGATACACTGTTCCTGAACCTTTTTATTGCCTCTGAGATTAATTGGAAAGAAAAAGGTGTAAAAATAAAGCAGGAAACAAATTTCCCTTTTGCAGAACAGACAAAATTAACAGTAACCGAAGGTTCTTCCAGTTTTAACTTAAAGGTTAGGTATCCTGGTTGGGTAGACAAAGGTGCTTTGAAAGTTATAGTTAACGGTAAGGAAATTACATATATAAACCAACCCTCATCTTATGTAAGCATTAACAGGAAATGGAAAAAAGATGATATAGTTGAAATTTTATTGCCAATGCACAATAGCATCGAACATATGCCCAATGTTCCTGAATATATTGCTTTTATGCACGGACCTGTTTTGCTTGGAGCTAAAACCGGAACGGAAGATTTAAAAGGCCTTGTTGCAAATGATGGAAGATGGTCACAATATCCCAGCGGAAAATTTTTACCTATTGATAAAGCTCCTATTCTAATAGAAGATGATATTCATAACATAGCTGATAAATTAGAACCAATAAATGACAGGCCATTAAATTTCAAGCTAAATGCTAAGATGATAAACCCAATGAATTTAATCCTTGAACCATTTTTTCAGATCCATGATGCCCGATATATGATCTACTGGCTGGCACTTACCAATGCCGGTTACAAGGTTTACGTGGATTCTCTTGCATCCATTGAAAAAGAAAAATTAGCCTTGGAAAAACGCACCATTGACTTTGTGGCCACAGGTGAGCAACAACCCGAAACCGATCATGCTATGAAGAAGGAAAATTCAGAAACAGGTAACAATGTAAATGAGTTTTGGCGCGATGCCCGTGATAATGGTTATTTCGGTTACGAAATGAATACAAATTCTGAAACAGGTTTAAGCCTTTTTGTCCGCTATTGGGGTGCTGAATGGGGTGGTCGAAAATTCGATATTTATATTGATGATGAAAAACTGTTGACTGAGGATAATACGGGTGTATGGAACGTATCGAAGTTTAAAGATGTGGTTTATCCCATACCTGATTTTATGGTAAAAGGGAAAAATTATATACGGGTTAAGTTCCAAGCATTACCAGGGAATACCGCTGGTCCTGTTTATATTGTCAGGTTATTGAGATCAGATACAAATAAATAAGAATAATTAATTTGTTATATTAGACTTTGATTTTGAATTTTCAGTATAAAATAAAATATAAATAATAAGTTTTAAATCAATCAATTATGAAAAATAAATTACACCTCCTTGCGTTTACATTCATTTTAGCATTATTCAGTTGCACCTCACATAAATCCCAAAAACAGGTATTCCAGCCTACATTTGAATCATTGGAGACTGCTAATCCTGTACCAGAATGGTTTAAAGATGCTAAATTTGGTATCTATTTTCACTGGGGGGTATATTCTGTACCTGCTTATGCAAATGAATGGTATCCCCGTACAATGTATATCAAAGGGTCTACAGAAAATAAGCACCACATTGAGGTTTATGGAGAACCATCAGAATGGCCTTACAACTATTTTATTAAAGGGGCCAGAGACAAACAAGGTAATTTTGTTCAATTCGCACCAAAGCTGAAATCAGAAGGTGGTAAATTTGATCCTGAAGAATGGGCACAGCTCTTTGCTGATGCAGGTGCAAAATTTGCCGGCCCGGTTGCAGAACACCACGACGGTTTTTCCATGTGGGCAAGTAAAGTAAATCCCTGGAATGCAAATGATATGGGGCCAAAACTTGATTTGGTCGGTTTGTTTACCGATGCGATACGTAAACGAAATATGAAAGTTTTCCTTTCCATGCATCATGCATTTAATATTACCGGGTATTACTACGCTGTTCCAAAAACAAATGACCCAAAACTTCAAATGCTTTTCGGACAGCTAGATACTGCGGAAAACGAAGCTTTATGGCTAAATAAGCATAAAGAAATTATTGATAATTATAAGCCAGATATTATATACCAGGACTTTAATTTACATCTTATTTCACAACCGGTTCTGCTTGAGTTTTTGTCATACTACTACAACAGTGCAACTGATTGGAATAAAGAAGTGCTTGCCACATTTAAGGATGGCCTGAACACCAAATGTGCAGTACTAGACTTCGAACGGGGAGGTCCGCCAGATATTATCGAAAATTACTGGCTAACCGACGATGCTATCAGTTCTTCCAGCTGGTGTTATACTAAGGGAATAGGATATTACTCTAAAATTCAGATTCTTCACTCCTTTATTGACAGAATAAGTAAGAATGGAAATATGATTCTTAACATTTCCCCCAAAGCTGAAGGAACCATACCACAGGAACAAAAAGATGTTTTGTATGCAATGGGTAAATGGCTTAAAAAATACGGCGAAGCTGTATATGCAACCCGTGCCTGGGAAGTGTATGGAGAAGGCCCAACCAAAATGGGCGCTGCCCATGGTATAATGGGAGCTCCGATAGCAGGTACTACCAAAGATATTCGATACACCAGATCGAAAGACTACAAAACACTTTATGCCTTTAAACTAGGATGGGAAGAAGGTGAAAAAGAAGTGATATTTAAAACTTTATCTTCCGATAGAATTGACTTAAGGAATTTGAAATCTGTTGAACTTATTAATGGCGAAGAAGGTAAATATTTGCCTTTGGCTTTCAAACAAAATCCAGAAGGATTGACAGTTAGTTTACCTGAACGTTTTTTTAAAGAAATGGCTTATGTTATAAAGCTAAATTTTGAAGGTAAGATATTGGCTATTGACAAGTATACGGATATTGACTGCACACCGCATTATCATATCGTTCCGGGTGACAATAAAGGCAGTTTGGTACTTGGTATGGAATTGAAACTGACAGGTAACAGAAAAGACTTGTCAAACCAATGGAAACTGGAATCTACTGGTAAAGGTATATATAGAATCTTGAACCGTGAAAATAACCAAAAAATATTAACATGCAGTATTTCCGATCATGAACTTACGATTTCAGATTTCACCGGGAAAGACAATCAATTATGGAAAATAGAGGATGCACACAACGGATTATTAAAGATTTCCAATAACCAATTTCCAAATAGGATATTATCTGCAGTTACTCCTTTTGCAGATGGAAATATAGTTGAATTACAAAATTCGGAAAATGGTTCATCTTCAGTGTGGAAACTTATGGAAGTTTGTGAGATTAAACAGGAAGCCTTTAAATCACATCATATTCCGGGAACTATTGAAGCCGAAGATTTCGATATAGGCTGTCCGGGAGATGCATACTACGATAGAGATGAAATGAATGAAGGCGGGCAATATCGCTCCAATGAAGGAGTGGATATAGAAAAGTGTTCTGCAGGAAGTTATAATATTGGATGGACAACTGCAGGTGAATGGATGACATATACTGTAACAGTAAATAAAACTGCAAAATATCAGGTTTCTTTTTATATTGCCTCAGCTTACGATAGCGGAAAGCTGCACCTCGAATGTGACGGTGTTGATAAAACAGGAATTATATCTGTTCCAAATACTTCAGGCTTTCAAACCTGGGATATTGTAAAAAAGAATATTAAACTGGATGCAGGTCAACATATATTGAAAATGGTAGTTGACGGTGATTTTTTAAACCTTGATAAAATGGTTTTTGAAGAAATAGATTAGTTGATAAACATTAAAAA
>CAZBZX010000099.1:0-12147 GCA_964496465.1 uncultured Bacteroidales bacterium | reverse complement strand
AATTCTATGATACATAAAACCATACATCTGAGACATATGAAATAAAAAAATAAACCACTAAATAATCAAACAATTAAAAAAAATCTTTAAAATTGATCAAGAATAAATAAACTTATAAATTGCCAGTAATTCTTTTTTATTAAAATTTCGATTAATTATGGACCATTTATATAAAAATGCGCTTTTCATATTGTTAATATTCATTTTATCATGTTCAAATAAAAATTATTATAATAATCCAATACTTGCTGGATATTATCCGGATCCAAGCATTTGCAGGGTGAATGATGATTATTACCTTGTTAATTCGTCTTTTTCACATTACCCTGGAGTTCCAATATTTCATAGTACAGATCTCGTACATTGGCAACAAATAGGTTTTATACTTGACAGGCCAGAGCAACTTAATTTAGATGGTTTGGAAATATCTCAAGGTATTTATGCACCTACAATTAGGTATAATGATGGAGTTTTTTATATGATAACAACTTTAGTTGGTGGTAAAGGCAACTTCTATGTTACAAGCAAAAAACCAGAAGGTCCCTGGTCCAAACCTATTTGGCTACCAGAAGTTGGCGGTATTGATCCATCTTTCTTTTTTGATGATGACGGAAAAGTTTATATAATCCATAATGATGAGCCACCAAATAGAATAAGCAAATATGATGGGCATAGGGCAATATGGTTATGGGATTTCGATCTGGAAAAACAAAAAGTAGTTGGACAACCTAACCTGTTGATTGATGGGGGTATTGATATCTCTAAAAAACCTGTTTGGATTGAAGGCCCACATATATTTAAAAAGGATGCCTATTATTATTTAACAGCTGCTGAAGGTGGAACCAGTATAAATCATTCTCAAGTTATTTTACGATCAAAAAATGTAAAGGGACCTTATGTTAGCTATGAAAATAATCCCATTTTAACACAACGAGATCAGGATCCATTAAGAAAAAATCCAGTAACGAATATTGGGCATGCAGATTTTGTTGAAACTCAAAATGGAGAATGGTGGAGTGTGTTTTTAGGATGCAGACCTTATGAAGAAAATTTCTTCAATACCGGAAGAGAAACATTTATGGTTCCTGTAATATGGAAAAACGATTGGCCAAATATGAACCCGGGATCAGAATTAGTGAAATATTCATATCCAGTTCCAAAATTAACCGAAGATAAAAATATATATATTCCAACATCAGGAAATTTTACCTTAAGAGAAGACTTTAAAAAAAATAAACTTGATAATTACTGGACATTTATTAGAACAGTTAAAGAGAAGTGGTACTATATTGACTCAACCTCATTTGGTTATTTAAAAATAAAGCTAAGGCCACAGTCAATTTCTGACAAAAGTAATCCTTCATTTATTGGAAGGAGACAACAACATTCAAATTTTGAAGTTACCGCATCGATGAATTTTATTCCCGAAAATGAGAATGAAACAGCAGGATTAGTCACTTTTCAAAATAATCAGTATTATTATTATTTTGGAATTACAAAAGCAGGAAAAGATGAATTTATCAAACTAATTAAAGCTAAAAAATTAGGCTCAAATGGAAATGTTAGAATGATTTATGATCCGATAAAAGCTAATGATCCGAATATATACCAATCTGAAAGATGGGGAAATGAATTAAAATATATTATCCCTGTTGACAAACCCGGTAAATATTCTGTTGTTTTAAAACTAGCCGAAACATATTGGAATAAAAAGAGCTCAAGAGTATTCGATGCGTTAATTGAAAATGTAAAAGTAAATAACATTGATATTTATAATTCAGCCGGGGAAGATTATATTGCATTTGATACAAACATTGTGGTTCAAGTAAAAGATGATAAAATTAATATAGAATTTTCAGCTCAAAAAGATAATATATCCATATGCGGAATTGAAATAAAAGACGAAAATGATCAAATAGTAACTGCCATAAATTGTGGAGGTAAAAATTACAAATCACCAAATGGTGTAACTTATTATAATGATGAAAAATTCTTCGAAAGATTTAATTCACAACCATTTGAAGTTTTAGCTCAAGAACCATTTATTAACGATGAAAATAAAAATATATTCCTGAAAATTACAGGAAACGGAAAATTCTATTATTTTTATTATTCAATTGATGAAATAAATTGGCGAATTATTAAGGAACAAGTCGATGCAAAATATTTAAGTACTAATGTTGCGGGAGGCTTTGTTGGGACAATATTAGGAATGTACGCAAGTTCAAACGGTGAAAAATCTTCAAATTATGCTGATTTTGATTGGTTTGAATACATTGGAAATGATGAAATATTTGAAAATAAATAAAAATTAATCTGAAAAAAATGAACGCAAAAATACAGAAAGTAGGTCTTGGTGAAAAAATGGGTTACAGTTTAGGCGATAGTTCGGCTAATTTTGTATTCCAGCTGATGATAATTTTCCAGCTTCCATTTTATACACAAGCTTTTGGAATTACAGCTGCTGCTGCAGGAACAATATTACTAATAGCCAGAGGAATTGATGCTTTTGTTGATCCCCTAGTTGGAATTCTTTCCGACCGTACAAATACAAGATGGGGTAAGTACCGACCTTGGGTATTCTGGACGGCCATACCATTCGGGATATTTTTCTATCTGGCATTCAGAACTCCTGACTTAGCAGAAAGAGGGAAAATAATATATGCTGGAATTACCTATACATTATTAATGTCAGTATATTCATTTAATAATACTCCATATTCAGCTCTTTTAGGAGTAATGTCAGGAGATATTAAAGAACGTACAAATATTTCAACCATTCGGTTTGTTTTCGCTATGGGGGCTGCTTTTGTTGTTCAAGGATTAACTATGCCAATGGTTTTCAATTTCGGTGATGGAACTGACAGATCTCCGGAAGGATGGTCAAAGGCTATTATGGTTTATGCTATTGCGGCAATTGTATTTCTGATTATTGCAGCATTTAGTGCAAAAGAAAGGATAAAACCGCCTGTAAATCAACAAACTTCAGTTAAACAAGATATAAAAGATATAATCGGAAATCGGCCCTGGCTGGCAATGTTTATTCTCACATTATTTGTTTTTATTACGCTAGCTATGTGGGGTTCTGCTATGTATTATTTCTTTAATTATTATATGGAAAAAGAAGCTATCTTTAGTTTTCTGCAAAAATTCAATCTTGTGAATGTTTCAGGTGCATCTCATGGAGTATGGCATAAATTGTTAGATGCATTTGGATTAATTGCCAAGGTAGATCAAAGCAATGTATTCTCTGTTGGATTTAGCTTTTTCAATATGCTAGGCATGCTTGTACAGGTGCTTGGTGTAATGTTTTTATCCCAACCATTAGCAGCGCGATTTGGTAAACGTAATGTATTTATTGTTTGTTTATCACTTACCGTATTGCTAACTGCAGTAATAATATTCGTGCCTTCAAAAAGTGTTGGAAGCATGTTTTTAATAAACTTTTTTAGAAGCCTGGTTTATGCTCCAACTATACCTTTGCTTTGGGCCATGATGGCTGATGTGGCTGATTATGGTGAATTGAAATATAATAGAAGAGCTACCGGATTTGTATTTGCAGGTGTTGTCTTTGGTTTAAAAGCAGGATTAGGATTGGGTGGTGCACTCTGTGGCTGGATAATTGGTAATTTTGGTTTTGATGCAAATATTGTTCCTGATTCACATGTATTATTAGGAATTCGCTTATCAGGAAGTGTATTTCCTGCAATAACATTCTTTATTGGTGTACTTGCACTATTCACTTATAAAATATCAAAAAATTATAATATAGAAATGCAAGCCGAATTGGCAAAAAGACGCGAAAATGAGTAGTTTATTTTTATCATTATTAAATTGATCATATGAATTATATTAAAAAACATACGTTTAATCTTCTGTCGTTAATAATTATTACGGCCTTTATTGGTTGTTCACAGACAAAAGAAAAGAATACCTTAAAAGATGCTTATAAAGATAAATTTTATATAGGTGTTGCTATTAACAAAGATCAGATCCTTGGAAAAGATTCTGCAGCAAGTAATATTATCAAAAAGAACTTTAATTCTATTACAGCTGAAAACGTAATGAAATGGGAAAAAATACACCCTAAACCAGATACATTCGACTTTACGGCCGCTGATAGTTTTGTAAATTTTGGAATGGAAAACGATATGTATATAGTTGGTCACGTTTTAGTATGGCATGCGCAAACACCAAATTGGGTGTTTGAAGATGAAAATGGTAATAAAGCAAGCCGTGAACTTTTGCTAAGTCGAATGGAAAAACATATTAAAACTGTTGTTGGCAGATACAAGGGAAGAGTGGATTGCTGGGATGTTGTTAATGAAGCTATTGATGACAACGGAGAAATTAGAAAAAATAAATGGTATGATATTATAGGAGAAGATTACATTCAAAAAGCATTTGAGTTTACCTGCTTGGCTGATCGAAATGCAATTTTAATTTATAATGATTATTCCATTCCTATGCCCCAAAAAAGAGAAGGGGTTTTAAAAATGGTTAAAAATTTGCAAGACAACGAAGTTAAAATTGATGGGATTGGCCTGCAGGGGCATTATACACTGGATTTTCCAGAATTAGATGACCTTGAAAATACAATTATTGAAATATCTAAATTAGGTTTGCAAGTTTCTATAACTGAAATAGAGCTTACTGTTCTTCCCTGGCCAGGAGAAATTGTATCAGCAGATATCAGCTTGAATTTTGAAATGAAAAAGAAATATGATCTATATCCTGATGGATTGCCAGATTCAATGGTCACTGTATTTAATAACAGGTATAAAGATTTTTTCAATTTATTTATTAAGTATAGTGATAATATTGATCGAGTAACATTTTGGGGATTAACCGATCAGCAATCATGGAGAAATTACTGGCCAATCAGGGGCAGAACAGATTATCCTCTTTTATTCGATAGAGAGTATAATGAAAAACCTGTTGTCCAGCAATTAATTAATCTTGTTGAGAATTAAAGCTAAATCTATTATATAAGCTAGCCTTTAACTGCATTTTTCATGTAACAGTAAATTTAATTATATAAAACATGAATTTTGAATATAATTAATCCAATCCTGCCAGGTTTTAATCCTGACCCTTCAATCCTTAGAGTTGATAATGATTATTATATAGCAACTTCTACATTTGAGTGGTTTCCCGGAGTACAAATTCACCATTCAAAAGATTTAATTCATTGGAAGTTGATCACTCGTCCTTTAAACAGACCTTCCCAATTGAATATGGCGGGTAATCCCAACTCATGCGGTATTTGGGCCCCATGTCTAACTTTTGATGATGGCACCTTTTACCTGATTTATACCGATGTAAAAACTCTTCGCAGTGAATTTAAAGATGTTCACAATTACTTTGCGACTGCCAAAGACATAATGGGAGAATGGTCAGACCCCATTTATTTAAATAGTTCAGGCTTTGATCCTTCATTATTTCATGATACGGATGGAAAAAAATGGTTAGTTAATACGCTATGGGACCATAGAAAAGGGATCAATCCTTTTGGAGGTATTTTATTACAAGAATATTCTAAAAAAGAGAAAAAGCTGGTTGGTCCTGTTACTAATATTTTTAAAGGGACTGAAATTGGCTTGGTTGAAGGGCCACATTTGTATAAAAGAAATGGTTGTTATTACCTTTTAACAGCTGAAGGCGGTACTGTGTTAAGTCATTCAGTTACCATGGCCCGATCAAAAAATATAGTTGGTCCTTATGAAGTAGACCCTCATAATCCGGTTTTGACTTCCTATAATAATCCTGAACTGAAAATCCAAAGGGCTGGTCATGCTTCATTGGTCGAAACCCAAAATGGAGAATGGTATATGGCCCATCTATGCGGAAGACATATTCCATCGAGAGGAAGATGTACTATGGGGAGAGAAACAGCTATACAAAAAATGAAATGGGCAGATGACGGTTGGTTGAGATTAGAATGTGGTGGAAATGAGCCTCAGGTTGAAGTACCGGCTCCTAATTTACCAATATATAATTGGAAACCGGAACCTGCACGTGATGACTTTAATAGCGAAATACTTAATATTAACTTTCAATTTCTTCGGGTTAAACTGGATGAAGATACAATATCATTAACTGAACGACCAGGTTATTTAAGACTAAAAGGCAGGGAATCTTTAAATTCCCATCACACACAAGCCCTGGTAGTAAGAAGGCAACAGTCTTTCTTTTATACTGCAGAGACTTGCATTGATTTTCAACCCGATTCATTTCAACAAATGGCCGGATTGATATGTATGTATGACAATCGGAATTTTTATTACATATACCTAACATGGGAAGAAGATAGAGGCAGGTGCATCGACATCATTTCAAGTAAAGATGCTGTTACAGAATTTCTTTTAGATGATAAACTAAGCATACCTAATGAGGGTGTTTACTATTTAAAAGCAACCATTTTTTACGACAAACTTAAATTTTACCATTCTTCAAATGGTAAAGATTGGGATAAAATTGGTCCTATATATGATTATAGCACACTTTCAGATGAATTTGAAGCATATGGTGGAGATGTCCATTTTACCGGTTCATTTGTAGGGCTTTGCTGCCAGGATTTATCAGGAAAAAGAAAGCCTGCAGATTTTGATTATTTTGAATATTGTGAAGGATAAAAATCAATAAATTAATTGCTCCCCTCTTTGTGCTATAAATTATAATTAATCTGCTTAATAATTATTTTTGCTGCAATTATACCAATAACGGTAAATCCAACTAATGCAACATAATTTTCAGGTATTATTGGGATGCCCTTTACTAAATTGTAAGTTATAAAAATAATAGGAGATAAAAACATAAATACTCCAAATGGAAGAGCAATTATTAAAAAGATAGGATTTAATATTCGGGAGGCTTTATAATGTTGTGATTTTTTATATTCTTCATACTTCATCCTGGCATAAAAATAAGCCTTAGCCTTTGCCCTTTCTCTTTCATTTTGTTTCCAAATCTCACTTGCTTCACTTCCTATTGGGGTATTTGGTGTTTCCTTTAAACTTTTTAAATAAATATAGGCTTCATTTATTTTTATAAAATTGTCCTGTGCATCAATATCACCATTTACATCTGGATGAAAAAGTTTTGCTTTTTGCCTGAATGCTATTTTAAGTTCGCTTAAACTATAGTTTTGATTTACTCCTAATATTTGATAATAATTTTGAAGCATTATCTTTTATTTATTGAAGCTGTACTAAAGAGTCTTAATTTTAAAAACTGGCTTCCCTGTCTGCCGACCTGGCAGGGATTAACTCAGCCTGACATCTTATTATCAATTAATTGTCGTCCCGAGTTTATCGAAGGATAGACAATAACGCGATTTTTCAGTTCTTCTATTTAATAAAGATAATACTTTTACTTCTTTCCTCCTATTAATGCCCACAGATGATATTTAACAAAAACATCAGCATACTTGAAACCTGTATCATTTAACCATTTTACCTGATCCATAAAATTCGCATGCAAATCATCACCTTTCATTTTTGGCTCATTTATATTGTCAATATTCCTTTTTTCCCAATTATCAAATTGAAATTTCCATTTTTGATAATAGTCTAATTCCCCTTCTTCAATATCTTCAACATAATTATCAACATAATGAACCCAAAACTTTAACGATTGCAGATAACTGTCATCATAAAATGTTCTGGTTTCGTCAACATTTAAAAACCAACCATTATTATTTAAAAGCCTGTAACATTTCTGAAATAATTGCATTTTAGCATCGTCTTCTAAATGATGAATTGCTGACATTGAAAAAATTATATTCGGTATTCCTTTAATTTTATTTTCCCAGTTATTTTCAAGGTCTGATATAATATAATTAACCCTTTCGCCATATTTTGAGAGTTTATTCTGTGCAACTACTAAAAAGTCTTCTGAATAATCAATCCAATAGGCTTTTGAATTTGGATATTTATTTAAAAATTTTTCAATAAAAATCCCACTTCCAGCACCTAAATCAACAATGATTAATTCATCATTTTTATTAAAATCAATTATATTAAAAACTTCATCCTGCAGAAAATTATAATTAGGAACAAGTTTCTGCGCCATTTTATCGTATGTTTCTGCCATTGTAAAAAACCGTTCCTTTTCGATCTGTTCCATTAATTAATTTTTATTCTTAATAAATAAACTCTTATAAATATAACCAGCTACAAAAGGAGTTAAAAATGTAACGCCTAAAATCACAACTCCTTTGTATGAAATATCAAAAGTTATTATTACATGTGTAACAATAATAATAATAAAAACAATTACCCCTAAAATAAGGCTTAATAACCTGCTTAAGTCAAATGGTTTGTTGGGTTTTATCATTATAAAATACACAATCATTGTAATCAAAACAAAGACAAATAAAGCAAATGGCCGCACTTTTTCTGATAAAAAAAGTTGATCGATCATAACATAACCGTAGTTTACTGCAAAAAGCAAGATCATTAATAAATATTGCCAAAAATTTAATTTAGATAGTTTCATAATTCTAATTTTAAAATTTATTTGATAGCTCCAAAAGCAGCATATGCAGCATTTTTGTGCAGAATTTCTGTTTTTGAAAATCCAACTTCTTTCAACATATTCAATTGGAATTCCAATGAGCGAGGAGTATCTTCCAATGCCATTTGTTCATTTACCCAATTTACTAAATCCTCACCACCAAAATCATATAAATATTCTTCATATCGCTCATGCATTAATTTTTGAATAATTGGATTATCGTGTTCTGTAATATCAGAAATCCAGAAAGAGCCTCCCCATTTCAAACTATTAAAAATTAAAGTAAAAACATGTCTCCATTCTTCCTCTTGCCTTAAATGATGCAGGGAGGTTCCGGTAACGACTATATCAAAATAATTCTCTTTCAATTCTAATTCTCTAAAATCACTTTGAATTATATTTACCTCACCTGTTGTTAATTTCTGAACCCTTTCATTAGCCCGTTGAAGCATTTTCATACTAAGGTCAACCAAAGTACAATTCAAATTAGGCAATTTATTTAAAATTTTAACCGTATAATTTCCAGCACCACAGCCTAAGTCAAGAACATTTACTGTCTCAGGATTAATAGCACAAGCAACCTTTGAAATCATATCCATTATAAGATATGAATCTATTGCAGAAGTTTGTCCCGTTTCTATATTAGAATAATTTTCGATCAACTTATCAAATTTATTCCTGATATCTTCATTGGTGTATTTATTTGAATAATCTGTTTTCATTTTTTATTACTAATTTATATTTCATTAAAACTTATATTTTTTGACAACGTTTTATGAATTGCACACATTTTGGTAGTATCATTTAGTATTAATCTATCTTCAGTTGATAAATCTCCAATAATATCTAATTTATGCTTAAAAACTGCTTCAGTTGGATGTTCCTTATCTATCTCAACATCAACAATTACATCAGCAACCGTAATTCCTAACTTATCTGCCCGCATGCGTACCGACATATTTAAACATGTTGCGAATGCAGCTTCAAGCAACTCATGTGGCCTGAAACCATCATTCATACCTCCCTTGTCTTTAGTAGCATCGGCAATTATCTCAAATTTACCATTTGAGGCTTCACATTGATATTTTTTTTTATTGCTTATTACACGTATCATTTTATTTAATTTTGCATTTTCAGTAACCGATTATATATTTCTTCTGTAACTTCAGTCTTTACCCCCAACTCCAAACCTAAACGAATTATGGTTCCTCCAAATACATCTCCTTCATTTACTTTTCCCTTCGATTCAACATCCCTTTGAAATGATGTTTTAGTTTCATAAGGAAATTGACTTGCTTTTAATAACGATTTTTCTACAATGCCATTTTCAAGTGGAATGTTTAATTTCTTTGCTATTTGATCGATCTCTTCCATGATAGATTTTGTTTTTTTACTGAGCTCCGGATTTTCTAAAACTTCACCAACAGTTTTATTAAATACTGCTGTAACTAATCCATAAGCAGCAATAAACATATACTTTGACCAAATTGAAACATTAACATTCTCCTTGTATTCAAAATCAATTTGAGAACTTTTAAATAGTTCAAAAAGTAATTCGAGTTTAAAATTGGGCTGTTTAGGATCTGAACCTAAATAAATAATAGCACTTCCTCCTTTTTGGAAGATAACTCCAGGGCTTTCAATATGAGTTCCAATGTATACACATGATGGCAGTACAATTCCAACTTTTAAATGCTTTCTTATTCTTTGATAAATATCTACACCATTTAATAATGGAAGAATAATGGTTTTTTCATTGGTAATCTTTGAAAGTTCTTTTACTGCATTATCAAGATCATATGCTTTGACTGATAATATTATGATATCACATATCGGCAAATCAAAGACAGAATCAGTGCATTTTTTAGGATAAACATTAATAATTTCATTGCCTCCGGCTTTTTTTAAAGTTAACCCATTTAAGCAAATTGCTTCCTTGTGTTTTCCGCGAGCTATAAAATAAATGTCATGAACTTTATTAAATTTATGAGTTGTAAGAGCGCCAAAATAACCTCCAACTCCTCCAACTCCAAAAAAGCATATTTTCATACGTTTATTTTTTAATTTTTTAATGTCGTATAGCTTGTCCCGCTTTTGCGGGAGAACCGCATTAAAAAAATCATCATACTTGTTTGCCTTCGGCGAGCTCACAAGCTCGGTTGTGTAAAAAATGATGATTTTTTTAATGCTTGTTTCATATCTTTAAACTTTATTTATGTGCTATAAAAAACAACCTTTTAAAGGGAAATAAAACTTTTCCATTCTTTTGTAATGGATAGTCTTTTTTAATTCCCTCTAATACTAATTCTTCATAATCCTTTTTATCTTCTTCATTATCTAATTTGTCAAGATATGGTCTCAATCCAGTGCTTCTAATCATTTCTAAAATAGATTCATGCGAATCCATTACATGAACATAATTTGATTCCCATAATTCGACTGATTGGTATAATTCAGACAAAAAATCATAATATTCCGAACTATTATGAATAGTAAATAAATCTGTTACTCCCTCAGTAAACGATCTCCATTTATTTTGTTTTGCAATACTTGTAATAGATTTTGCTATAGGCATATCAAAAAACAATGGCAATTGAATAGCAATCATCCCAGTACTTGTTAAAAGATTATAAAACCTTTTTAATAATTCAGCATGATTTGGTATCCATTGTATTGTTGCATTTGAAAAAACTAGATCAAACTTTTCATTTATTTCATCATTACCGGCATCCATGATCATCCATTCCTGGTGGGGATAATCACTTTTTGCCTTGTCAATCATAGCTGATGAATTATCTATACCTAAAATCTTAGCACCCGGCCATCTTTGAGCAAGAATCTGTGTACTGTTTCCTGGACCACAACCAATATCTATTATTTTTTCAGGTTTTTCACAATTTATTCGTGTTACTAAATCTATTGATGGTTGTATTCTTTCTTTATCAAACTTTAAATACAAATCAGGATTCCAGTCTTTTGTTTTCATTATTAATATATTTTAATTTCATTATATAACATTATTTTTCCAATTACGACAATTATCGTACTAAATAAAGCCAAAAATAAAACTCATAATTTATTTCAGAAATAGTTAAAATTCAATAATATAAATGCTAATTATTTTCCATTTTCGATAATATTCAGCATTTTAACGGTCGCTTTAATAGCTGCCACCGTTTGGTCAGGATCTAAACCAATTGTTTTAATTGCTTTCCCTTTATGCTTCCATGTAATTATTGCTTCTACCAAAGCGTCTGTTCTTCCTCCTGGGGGAATAGTAACAAAATAATCAGTTAAAATAGGATGAGGTTTCCCCAATTTATCGTAAATTTTCCATAATGCTTTCATAAAGGCATCATATTGCCCATCACCACTTGAGGTTTCCTGATATTCTTTCTTACCTATTACTAATTTTAATGTTGCTACCGATTTTAATCCATCAGCCACTGAAAGTGAAAAATTCTTAACTTTTATTTTAAAATCCAGTTTTTCACTTTTCAGTACATCAGAAATAATGTATGGAAGGTCTTCTTTTGAGATAAATTCTTTTTTGTCACCTAATTCAATAATACGCAGAGTTACTTTTTTCATTTCCTCAATAGTAAGCTCAATTCCCATCTCTTCCAAATT
>CAZBZX010000098.1:0-12178 GCA_964496465.1 uncultured Bacteroidales bacterium | reverse complement strand
TATGAAATCGTTGAGCAATTAATTAAAGAATTTTCTTTATTTAAAATAGAAGGACAGGCTTCATACATTATAGCTTTTCAGGATTTGATCCATGGATATACATTAAAAAATTCTTCTGATATAGGTCGTTTTATTTCTTGGTGGGATGAGGAAGGCAATACTAAAGCAATATCTTCAAATAATAATGTTGATGCGATAAGGATTTTATCAATTCATAAATCGAAAGGATTGCAGTTTAAGGCGGTTATTATTCCTTTTTGTAATTGGGATATTGATTATAATCATTTGCAAAGAAATGTGTTGTGGTGCCAGCCTCATGAAAAACCTTTTAATCAATTGGATTTAGTGCCAGTTTATTATTCCACAGGTTTAAAAGACACTGTGTTTGCTGCTGATTATTATAATGAAAAAATAAAAGCATTTATTGATAATTTGAATTTGTTGTATGTGGCATTTACGAGAGCTGAAGATATACTGATCGCATTTGGCGTGGAGGAAAACAATAAAGGGAAGATAAAAGTTGGTCAGATTTCAAATTTAATGAAAAGGGTATTTACTCAGGAAATCGATATAAATAATGAATTAATCTTGGAAAATGAGAAAGAGAGGTTTTACAATTCATTCAACCTTGAGAAAGATGAATTTTTACTGGGATCTTTAGATGAATATAAAACCATTCAGGAAATTCCAGGAAATAGAATTGCTGTATTACAGAAACCTTTGAAACCATATTACAATAGATTATTGTTAAAATATAACAGCGATAATTATTTTAATGAAGAGGATAAAGACAGGCAAGAAAAGTTGAATTATGGAAAATTAATGCATGAGGCTTTCGAAAAAATTGAAACATTTAATAATATAGATTTTGCTGTTAATGAGTTAATTAGTCAGGGTAAACTAAGTTTGGAAGAAAGTAAAATGTTAAAAGCCAAGTTATGTAAAGCATTAGAATTTGATGATATTAAAATCTGGTTTGATAAGCGCTGGGAATTTAAAACGGAAGCTTCTATTTTATCAAGTGATGGAACATTACTTCGACCTGATAGAGTTTTAATTCAAGAAGACCAGGCCATTGTTATTGATTATAAATTTGGAAATGTTGAAAATAAAAATCATAAAAAACAAGTGGAGAATTATATGCAACATTTAAGGTTAATGAATTATAAAAATATTCAAGGTTATTTATGGTATGTTGATTTAGAAAAGGTGATCGAAATTAATTGAATGAAAAATAGAAAATAGGAAATATGTCTGATTATCCCTGGAAACATAACAGAAGGTTTAATTCGTATGCCGATTATTTTCGATTACATTTTGGTGAGCGTGTTCAAAAGCTTACTATCGATGCAGGATTTACATGTCCGAACAGGGATGGGGCAATTAGCTATGGGGGCTGCACTTTTTGTAATAATAATGCGTTTAATCCATCATATTGTAATCCAAAAAAATCTATATCTCAGCAAATAGAAGAGGGAATTGAATTTCATAAAAACAGATATAGGCGGGCAAAAAAATTTCTGGCTTACTTTCAGGCATATTCGAATACTTATGCACCACTTGAAAAGTTAAAAAAAATATTTAATGAAGTTGCTAATCATCCTGATATTGAAGGTATAGTTATTGGCACTCGGCCAGACTGCATTGATGATGCGAAGCTGGAATATTTCAAGGATTTGTCAGAAAAAAAATATGTAATAATTGAATACGGAATTGAATCGATAAATAATGTTACATTAAAAAGTATTAACAGGGGGCACACGTTTGAACAAAGCAAATTAGCTATTGAAGAAACTTCAAAAAGAGGAATAAAAACTGGGGCCCATTTTATTTTTGGTTTACCTGGTGAATCTAAAGAGGATTACTTAAATAGCATACCAATTATTTCGGCATTACCTCTAAACACGATTAAATTTCATCAATTGCAGATAATCAGAAATACTAAAATGGCCGAAATGTTTAAAAGTCATCCTGAAGCTTTTTATTATTATATATTAGATGAATATATTGATTTTGTAGTTGATTTTGTAGAAAGATTAAATCCGGATTTTATAATTGAAAGAATCGTCGGTGAGGCTCCTCCCAGGTTTTTAGTTCGTAAAGGATGGGGGTTAATTAGAAATGATCAGATACTTCAGAAATTCGAAAAACGACTTGAAGAGCGGAATACTTTTCAGGGAAAATTTTATAATGAATAATGAATAATGAAAAATGAATAATGAAAATCTTGATAACAATTAAAATGATGTCACCCTGATCGCCAGCCTGACCGGACGGGCAGGAAGTCGAAGGGGGTCGTATTTAAAAAAATAGAATTTTCTTTATTAAAAAATTAAAAATCAAAAATTATAAATTCCATTGAAGCCTTTTTTACAAATAGTATCAGAAAATATTTATAGTCAGTTTAAGGATGATTTATCGAAGCTATGTATTGTATTTCCAAATCGCAGAGCTGCTTTGTATTTTAATAAATACCTTTCAGTACAAATTGACAAACCGGTTTGGACACCTGCTTATTATACCATAAATGAATTTTTTCAAAAGTATTCTAACTTCCAATTGGCAGACGATTTATACCTTATTTTCAATCTGTATCAGGTATATAAAAAAATAAAAAAAACTGAAGAATCATTTGATAACTTCTATCATTGGGGCGAAATGCTTTTAAATGATTTTGATGAAATTGATAAAAACTTAATTAATCCTAAAGATTTATTTCAAAATTTAAAAAACCTAAAGGCTATTCATGAGTCATTTCAATATTTAACAGATGAACAACTGGAAGCAATTCGAAGTTATTGGCAAAGTTTTAATATTGATCAATATTCAAAACATCAACAGGATTTTATTTCTGTTTGGGAAATTTTATATACCGTTTATTCTCAATTTAAAGAAATGATTAAGGAAGATAATTATGCTTTTGAAGGTATGATTTATAGGGAAGTAGTTGATAATATTGACAATATAAATTTTAATCAATATGAAAAATACATTTTTATTGGATTCAATGCATTGAATGAATGCGAAAAGAAAGTTTTTCATTATTTAAAAAATAGTAAAAAAGCACTATTTTATTGGGATTATGATGAGTATTATCTTGAAAATAAAATTCATGAAGCAGGCTATTTTTTACGTAAAAACATTGTTGACTTCCCAAATTCAATTTCTGATGATATTTATTCAAATTTAATGTCAGAAAAGAAAATTGATTTTATTAGTGTTTCTTCTGATATCGCCCAGGTTGGAGTAATAAATAATATAATAAAAGAGTATAATAATATTGGGATAAATGGCCGGTCAAACTCTGTAATTGTATTAGCCGATGAGCAATTGCTAATTCCTACTTTACATAATATACCAGATGAAATTGAAGATATTAATGTTTCCATGGGATATCCTTTGCTAAGTACACCTGTTTATAGCTTGTTTGAAAACTTAGTAAACCTTCAGAAGAATATAAAAGAAAACAAAAATGGGTTTACAGTCTTTTATTATAATGATATTATTTCGGTATTAAATCATCAATACATTAAATTGTTCATTTCTGATGACTTTCATGATAGTATTTCAGAATTGATTCAACAGAACAGAATCTATATACAAAAGTCAGATTTAAAACATTCAGAATTAACAGATTTTATTTTTACTAAACAAGAATCAACATTAAAATTTACTGAATATATTTTAGAAATATTTCGTCGAATTTCATTAAAAATAAATGAATTAGATAAAAGTGAAATTGTAAAGGGGCTGGAAAGAGAGTTTATCTATTCATTATACCTTGCTATTAAAAGACTCGATGACATTATTAAAAAATATAAAGTTGAATTAAAGCTGGAGACTTATATTCGATTATTGAGAAAAATTATTAGAAATATACGCATACCATTTGTAGGCGAACCTTTAAAGGGATTGCAAATTCTGGGGATTTTGGAAACCCGCACCATTGATTTCGAGAATATAATCATTCTATCTTCTAATGAAGGAATTTTACCAAAAGTTAGAGTAGCTTCATCGTTTATACCTTATAATTTAAGGAGAGGGTTTGGTTTACCTACTGTTAAAAACCAGGATTCTATTTATGCTTACTATTTTTACCGGATAATTCAGCGGGCAAAAAATATTTCACTTGTTTATTCCACTAAAACTGATGTTGCTTCTACAGGCGAGATGAGCCGATTTTTATATCAAATGAAGTATAACAAGGATTTTAAAATTAATGAACTGAATTTTGATTATAGTATTACCCCATTAAAAATTAGGCCAATTCAGGTGTTGAAAAATGAAAAGATATTGGATAAGTTATATCAGATATCAGGAAACATGGAAGGAAAATATTTATCTCCGAGCGCCCTTAATACATACATTGATTGTCGCTTAAGGTTTTATTTTAAATATATAGTGGGTATAGACGAATTTGAAGAAATTCATGAAGAAGTTGAAGCAGTTGATTTTGGGAATATTTTGCATTCAACCATCCAGGAATTATATAATCCGTATTTAAATAAGAATGTGAGTGAAGAAATATTGGATAAAATTAGAAATGATAAGGACTTAATTGAAAAAGTTGTTGAAAATGCTTTTCAAAATGAATATTACAGATCTAAATCAATAATAGAAATAACCGGAAGTAATCTAATCATTAAAGAAATAATAATTAAATATGTGAAGCAAATTCTTGAAATGGATAAAAAATATATTCCAATAGTTCCATTATCACTTGAAGATAAATACATCATTAAACAAAAAGTTAATGAGCATGAAATTTATATTGGAGGTAAAATAGATCGCATTGATAAGATAAATGGTCAAGTTAGAATTACAGATTATAAAACCGGAAAAGGTGAATTATCATTTGGTGAAATTGATAAGTTATTTATTCGCGAAAATGAGAATAGGAATAAAGCAGCCTTCCAAGCATTCTTATATAGTTATTTATATAGCAAAATAAAACAAGACAATAACATTATGCCTTCATTGTATTTTGTGCTAGATCTTTTCAAAAATGACTTTTCCTATAAATTAAAAATGAAGGATGGTAAATTAAATGTTTCAATAAATTCCTATATGGAAATTAAGAAGGACTTTGAAGAGAATTTGTTTAATTTATTGTGCGAATTATTAAATCCGGAAATACCTTTTAGCCAAATTGAAAATACGAAAATTTGTCAATATTGTCCTTACAAAATTGTTTGCCAGAGATAGATTAATATACTATTTTATCATGAGTTCGACATTATAAAACGATATAAATAATTGATATTCAATAACCCCGTCCTTTAGGGCGGGGAAAGAATTATATTGGACTAATACGATTTTTGAAAATTTTGTAAATTATCTGAAAAATAACAAAATTTTCAAAAATCTCAAGATTTCTTAATTAACAAAAACCCCGCCCAAAGGACGGGGCAAATAAAACTAAGATAATTTATATCGAACTCACGTTATTTTATTATTTATCGATATTCTTCTGGATAAATAGTTTTCATACTATCAGCCACATTTCTGGCAATAATCTTACGTCCTTTTTCTGTATAGTGCTCCGTAGTCCAGTTTCGGTCAATGTATTCTTCGTCAGGAACATTATCTAAATTATCAACAACAATTACTCCTTTTTTTTGATACCGGTCAATCAAAAATTTTCTGTTTTGGTCTATTAAATAAATTAAATCTTTCCCAACTAAAGCTTCTGCCTGCTCTACATTTTCAGCCATAAGATTAAACACAAGGTTCCAATTACGTTTTTTGGCTAGTATAACTAATTTGTCAAAATCTTTAATTCTTGGATTTTTATCGGAATCTAATTGAAATGCATAAGTTTTAATATAATGACAAGCTAATTGCGACTTTTCAATATTTTTAGTTCCATCCGCATTTTTTATTCCTGTATTCCACATACCAACATCCCATTCATTTACATTTTTATAAGGAAAATCATATGGAAAGTGAAGAATATCTTTTCCCCATTTTTTTCTAACTATACGCGCGTTCTCCTCATCATCGCGAATTGGATACCCTTTAAATGAAAGTAAAAATCGGTTTATTATTGGTGGATATGGCTTAAGCAAGACTATACTTTTTTGCAAGGCTGTTTCCAGCTTGGAATAAATCCAATCTGCACCAAATGATCTTAGGTTTAAGGTAACTATTATTGTTTCTACATTTGAATTTTCAGGAATGTGATTTAGAAGTGGAATAAAAATATTTGCATGAATGGCGCCTTTATTAATGGGCCCTAATTTTTTATTTGGATAATAGGAAGCAATTAATTGACTTATACTTCTTTTATCAATATCGTTTTTATGATATGTAAAATTTGATGATTCACCAATGTAAATTATTTCAGAAGTATCCTGAACTTCCCCTACCAAATCAATAATATCCGAATGCGCCTGAATATCCTTTTCATATTGAAAGTTTACATAAATAATATTTGAAATTATAAGGATAACAATTAAGGCAACGATTTTAAATAATATTTTTTGAAAGTCAGTCATAATTAAAATTGAAAATAAATGAAAGGAAAATTTTCGACTCCCGAATAAACTATTATTGTATAGATTAGCAATCCATAAATTGTCCAACGTAATATCACGGGCTTATTACTGCACCATTTATCAAACCTGTTGTTGTATAAAATAATATCTGAAATAATAAACCCAATAACAAATATCCATATTTTTAAATCAATGGTTAATTTTCCAGGAATATTACTATTGTAAAACAGTGCATGGAAAATTGATTTCATTTGAGTCAACCCCTGGCTTCTGAAAAAAATCCATATTATAGTAACTAACGAAAAGGTTTTTAAAGCCAGTAAAATATGTTTAAAGGAGAATTTTTTTTCAACAGGCTTTATATTAAAAGTTTTATTAAAGGCTTTTTCTAGTAAATAGATTATTCCAAAAATTGCGCCCCAAAATACAAAAGTCCAATTTGCACCGTGCCATAATCCACTTACAGTAAAAACTATTAGTATATTTAAAATCCAACGTAATTTTTTTACCTTATTTCCACCTAAAGGAAAATACAAATAATCTCTAAACCATGTTGATAAAGATATATGCCAGCGTTGCCAAAATTCACTAATGTTTTTTGCCAGGTAGGGTGTTTTGAAATTATCTATAATATTTATTCCCATAATTAATGCACTACCAATTGCTATTAAAGAGTACCCATAAAAATCACTATAAATTTGGAAAGAATAAAATATTAATCCTGTAATTACACTTATCGTATTATAAGTTTCTGGTGAATTATAAATCTGATCAACATATACAGAAATGTTATCGGCAATAACCATTTTAATAAAAAATCCATAAAGTATTAATCTTAGGCCATTGATTAAATTATCATAACTAAAATCGTGCTTTTGCTTAAGCTGAGGAGCTAACCTGTTAAAACGTTCAATAGGTCCGGCTACCAATTGAGGAAAAAAAGCCACATACAATGCAAAATAACCTAAATGTTTTTCTGCTTCTTGTTTTCCCTGAAATACTTCAATGGAATAACTTAAAGTTTGGAATGTGTAGAAAGAAATTCCAACAGGTAACAATACTTTTAATTCGGGAATATGATGATAAATATTTAAATAGCCAAAGACCAGGTTTGATGTATCGGCAAAAAAATTATAATATTTAAAAGAGAATAATAATCCAAAATTTGTTAAAAGACTTAAAATCAAATATTTAATTCTCCTACGTTTTTCCTTAATCTTGCTCATCATTATTCCACTCATATAATCAATTAATGTCGAAGTAATGATTAAAATAATATATTCAACCCGCCAGCACATATAGAAATAATAGCTTGCAGCAAGCAGAAGAATCCATCTAAATCTATAAGGAGTAATAAAATATAAAATAATAACCAATGGAAGGAATATAACAAACTCAAGCGAATTAAATAACATCCGGCAATAACTTTAGATAACAAATTTTAAGCCGGTAAATATAACAGATTTTATTTATATTGGAAACCGATACGAGGAGCTACTGTTCTGTTTTTTAATTATAGAATTTTTATATTCAACAGCTATTAATTAGTTTAAATTATTACTTTTATTGTCTTAGTACCTGATTTGTTTTTATAGATATGAGAAAGAAAAATATACATTATTTTCAGCATGTTCCTTATGAAGATTTAGGTTGTATCGCTGCATGGGCAAAAGAAAATCAATATCTTATTTCTTCCACAAAGTTTTACCATAATGATTCTTTACCAGAGTTAGATGAAATTGACTGGCTAATTATTATGGGTGGACCAATGAATGCGTATGATGAAGAAAAGTATCCTTGGTTGGGAGAGGAAAAAAGATACATCAGCAAGGCTATTGAAAGTGGGAAAGTTGTGTTGGGAATATGCCTGGGTTCGCAATTACTGGCTGATGTACTTGGAGCTAACGTTTATCCAAATAAAGAGAAAGAAATTGGATTTTATCCGATATCTTTAACTCCTGATGCAGAGAGAAATGATATATTTAAACTTTTACCAAAATCAATAGATGTTTTTCATTGGCATAGCGATACATATGATTTACCCGAAAATACTACATTATTAGCTTCTTCAAAAGCATGTAAAAATCAGGCTTTTATTAAAGAAAATAGAATTGTTGGACTTCAATTTCATCTCGAAATTTATAAAAAAACCATTGAAGAATTAATTAATAATAACAGGCACGATATAACAGAAGGTAAATATGTTCAATGGGAGGTTAGTATGCATACAGCTTCCTATTTAACTATTGAATTGAATGTATTTATGAAGTGCATCCTTGAACGGTTAGATAAATTTAATCTGTAAATTCTTTTATATTTAATTTTTTTTAACAACTTTTTTTGTAATAAATAATTTTAGCTTTATATTTTTGTTTTACATTTATTATAATGAAAGCTAAGCAATTAATAATCGGATTTTTTCTTTTTCTCGTTTTTACTGCATTGCCATTAAACGCACAAGAGCAAAAATTTCAAGTTTTTTCAGCACAAGTAATTAGCTCAGAAGACTCAAGCCCAGTTTCCTTTGCACATGTAATTCTTAAGGATGAAAAAAAAGGATTGATGTGTAATGAATTGGGAAATTTTTCATGCAAAGCATTGGTAAATGATACAATTATAATAACTGCTATTGGTTATGAAACTAGGCGATTGCCATTAGATAGCTTTAATATTGATATAAATAATGGAAAGTTAAAGCTTAAACCTTTGACATATTCAATTGATGAAGTGGTGATCGTACCATATAAAAATTATAAAGAATTCAGAGAAGCATTTATTGCAATGGAAATTCCTGAGAAACCATTTATTAATCTTAATATCCCAAATATAAAACCCGATGCTGGAGCTAATTTAAAAGATGGACCTCCTATGATTTCAGTAGGGTCTCCAATATCCGCTCTCTATAATGCTTTTAGCAAAGAAGGAAAAGAGTTAGCTGAATACAGTGAGTTGATGGACAAAAAAGCTATTGAGAAAAAAGTACAAAAAAAGTATAATAAGAACATTGTTTCTTTTGTTACAGGAATTATGGACGAAAGAAAAGTATTTGATTTTATGGAGTTTTGTAGCCTTTCAGATGAATTTATTATAAACTCGAACGACTACCAGATATATCTTGCCATAAATAATTGCTTTAAGGAATTTCAAAAGTTGATCTAATTAAGCATCTTGGAAATTTATTTAATTGAATTAGCAAAAGTTTCTGAAATGTAATTTTCAAAGCTCATACACACATCAGTAGCGAATTCTGTTCCAAAGTGAATTATTTTGTTCCATTTTTCCTCATCCAAATTATGTATTTCATCTTTTAATATTTCGAGTTTATACAAACCATAGATTGTTCCGGCATTAAAATTATCTCCGGCTCCAATGGTGCTTAAAGGGTTTATTTGAGGGACTTCATATTTTTTAGACAATTCTCCTGAATGAACAAATACTCCATTTTTATTAGCTGTATATATTAAATTTGAACATCCTGCATTATTAATTTTATTGAAAGCTTCTTTAGCGTTATTTACGCCAAAAATATTTTTGAAATCTTCATCAGAACCTCTGACAATATCAACCAGAGAAATATTTTCAAGAATAAATTTTCTCAATTCTTCCATCTCATCCGAATGTGTTTTTCTGAAATTCGGATCGTAAATAAGAATTGCTCCGGCATTTTTTGCTTTATTAATAAATTTTAAAAATATAGGTCTAACTTCTTTATTTATTGCAAAAAATGAGCTGAACAACACGATGTCGTTTTTTTGAATTTCAGGCAAACTAATTTTAAGTCTTTCTTTTGGGAACTCTTTGTAAAACTGGTAGCTAGCATTTCTATTTTCATCCAAAAAAGCCATAGCTATTATAGTTTGGGCATCGTTATACTGATAAACATTTTCAGTTAATACATTATTTTTCTTTAAAAAATCATCAATTAAATTGCCAACATTGTCATTTCCCCATTCTGATATAAATGATACAGGAACTCCTAACCTCCCTAAGGATATGGATGAATTCAATGTTGATCCGCCAGGTTTTGCTGCCGAAGGCTCATTATTGATAAAAATTATATCTAAAAGCGTTTCCCCTATTGTATATACTTTTCTTGTTTGCATTTTTTTGAAAAATTAATTAATCATTAGAATTAGAAAATAAATGTAATTTTATAAATAAATATAATTGTTTATAAATCAAGATAATATTTACATATTTTTTATGGTATTTTGTGTTTTGGAGACTTGGTAGCTAATAATTTTTGCCACAAAAACACTAAAACACCAAAATTCACAAAGATTATTTATAAAATTAAAATTATCATCTTTTAATTTGTTTTATTAAGTTTAAAATGTAATTATTGATTCTACATTATTGCTGTTTATAAATCTTTTAATAATCAATTGAATATCATGATTATCATTTTTCTTTTTTATGCATTCATGAAGTTCTTCACTATTATTTAAGCACTGATCAAAATCTATATACCCGTAACCAATATATTTCCCATTTTCTATTTTTACTACCGATTTTTCATTTTCGTGCCTGCCTTTATCAATAAGCAATATATTATTATTTTCAAATTCAAATTTTTTTAATGCTTGCCTAGCTCTAATATTGTATTTTTCGCTTGATTCTTCGCCAACGCATGCTCCTATGCATTCTCCAATCTGATAATGAAAACAGGCGTTTTGCGATTGATACAATCCAGTTAATTTCTGACAGAGCGAATATTTTTCAACTAATTTAGTTAATAATGCTTTGCAACTCACTTTGTTATCAAAGCTAATAACTGGAACGCCATTTTCTTTAGTATTTTTTTCAATTTTGAAATTTATATAACCTTGAGTATCGTAATATGAAAAAAGTCCCCAATGACTTCTATTTCGGCGAAGTGCGTGATTATATTTAGGTAAATTGGCTTTGATTTCTTCACATTCTTTTAGTAAAGCTATTAGCTCATTTCCTGTTGATTCGTAAGAAATGTCGCAAATCTGGTTTTGCATTTCAATTGCTCTTTTTGAGCTGCTATTATTAAAATGTGAAATTACCCTTTCTTTGATATTTTTGCTTTTGCCAATGTAAATAATTTCATTGTGTTCATTATAAAAATAATATATACCTGGAATTTGAGGTAATTTTTTTATTATATCAGGATTAAATGCTGGATGAATATTGGTAAGTTTATTAGGGATTAAAATATTATCTGTTTCCGGAGTTTCGCCATTTATTGAAATTAAGTATTCTAATAATTTAACAGTAGCCAGTGCATCACCTGCAGCCCTGTGCCTGTGATTGATATTAATATTTAAATCCTGACAAATATTTCCTAAACTATAAGATCTTCTTCCAGGAATTAATTTACGGCTTAGTTTTACAGTGCATAATTTGTTCCGTTGAAAATCAAAACCTAAATTTTCAAATTCAGATCGTATAAATCCAAAATCAAAATTCACATTATGCGCAACAAATATATTATTATCAGTTATTTCAACAATTTGTTTTGCAATTTCAAAGAATCTGGGTGCACTTTCCACCATTTCATTTGTTATACCTGTGAGTTGTGTAATGAATGGAGGAATAGACCGTTCAGGATTTATTAATGTAGTAAACTCATCAATTACTTTAGTGCCATCATGAATAAATATAGCAATTTCAGTTATTTTATCTCTTTTGGGGCTCCCTCCGGTGGTCTCAAT
>CAZBZX010000097.1:4085-12195 GCA_964496465.1 uncultured Bacteroidales bacterium | reverse complement strand
TGTGAAAAAGGGATTTTCATTTCAGCAACCCAACCTGATGCATCAATACTTGTTTTTACATACCAAATAGGATCCCAACTATAATCCCAGTTTCCGCCATCTTCCGAAACAGCTGCATCGCTTTTAACACCAGCAGCAGTTACCATAAATATAAAGGCTGTTCGAAAATCATGGTAACTGTCAAATCCTATCCCAACATGATCACCACTTTCATCATCTCTTCTCGATAACCTTTTTTCAATACTATCAGGTGAAGCGTCATACGCCCTTATTGCAATATATAAAAAAGTATCATCGTAAACTATTTTAAAATTTGTTCGTTGTGTAGGCGGGACGTTCTCATATGGTTCAGTTTGAGTAAAATTATCTGACCATTCTACTATATTCCAAATTTCATCATTAATCAAACCATCAATTTGAGGAGGTCCTCCATCAATTCTTTTTGTAAAATATGATTTTTGAAGATCAGACAAAACATTACTTCCAAAAGTTGTAAGTAATAAAGTTATACTGAATAAATAAATGACAAATAATTTTTTCATATCGAGGTTAAGATTATCTTAATCTTTCAATTGTTATACCAAAATCGATATCTTTCTTATTTTTAATATAATAGAATATAAAAACTATATACTAGAATTATATTATTTGTTCGGATATACTATTACTCTGTCCGATAACGTACAATTAATGATGAAATAATTTATATATTTTGAGTACTGTTCCTGATTTCAGTAAAGAAATAATTTATTCTGCAATATTTTTTATTATCACATACTCCCATGCATCAAAAGTAAACTCCTGATCCTTAGAAAAGGTGTATTCAACTTCTTGAAAAACATCAACATAATCACCTGAAAAATTATCTCCTGTAATTGTAAAAGTTTGTTCTTCTTCTGATAAATTAAAAATTCCAATTAATTTATCATTTTCCATTTCACGTATAAAAGCATAAATTGATGTATCATTACTGGTGGTAATACGTTTCGCTCTGACACCTGCCTCGCCATTCCAGAGTGCTTTATTTTCCTTTTTTAAATGCAGTAATGTTGTGTATAATTTTTCAAAAGGAGAATCTGTCCAATTAATCCGGTCCTTATCAAAAAATGCAAGCCGTTTATTCAATCCTGCTTCCTGTCCGCTATAAATCAGAGGCATCCCGTTTAAAGTATGACAAAGCACTGCAAAAGTTTCAGCACTTTCACCCAATTGTTCAAAAACAGTCCCATTCCATGAATTTTCATCATGGTTCGAAGTAAAATACAAACGATAAGCTGAAACAGGATAATTTTTAAAATCACCTTCCAAATAATTAGCCAAATCCATTGCTGTTTTGCTCCCACTATAAATTGAAGTAAAAATTCCGCTATTAAATCCATACAAAGTCCATGCATATGTCACATCAAATCCTGCCGAATAATAAGAAGATCTATCTCCTTCCGCAAGCATTAGTATTCCAGGATTTACATTTTTTAAATACTCAATGGCTTTTTTCCAAAAGGAAGATGGCACCATATCCACAGCATCACAGCGAAATCCATCAATTTTTGTTTCTGTAATCCAGTATTTCATCAGATCCATCATATAATCCTGTAAATTAGTATCTGAATAATTTAAGTCAATTACATCTGTCCAATTAGTACCTGAAGGTGAAATAAAATTACCACTCCCATCTTTGGTATAGAATTCCGGATAGCTTACTGTCATATCACTATCCCATGCTGTATGATTGGCAACCCAGTCGATTATTACAAACATTCCCTGGTCATGAATTGCATTTACCAGATGTTTAAAATCATTCATGGTTCCAAATTCCGGATTAACATCCCTGTAATCTTTTATAGAATAATAACTTCCAAGAGATCCAAGCCGGTTCAATTCACCTATTGGGTGGATAGGCATTAGCCATAATATTCCCACTCCCATTTCTTTAAGTCTTGGTAAATGAGACTCAAAGGCTTTAAATGTTCCTTCGGAAGTATATTGTCTGATATTCACTTCATACATTCCAAGATTATAACTCCACTCTGTATGACTTTTATAAAGTGGTGTATCAGGTGTTTCTTCAACAGGAATTTCCTGGTCATTTTTAGTATCTTTTTTACATGTTATCTGAAAAAAAAGACTTAAAATGGCTAATAATATTAATAAATATCTTTTCATAAATCATAATAAGTTTAGTGTTTCAAAGATAAAGAATTTAAGTATATTTAATATTGATTAATAAAAGGTTAATAATTTAAATTTTAAAAAGCCAGTACAATTAAAGTTTATTAAATAAGATTAATTTATCATGAAATTGATAAGTATAGATGCTTTATCTTCAAAGGGACAGGTTGAAGATTTAATCTGGCAAGATGAATTTAATAGCGGAAAACTAGATTCATCTAAATGGAAAATTGAAACAGGTACCGGAGTTAATGGTGATTGGGGCACAGGACAACTTGATAGAGCTACTGATCGTGTTGAAAATATTAGTTTTGAAGATAGTATTACCGGCGCTGAAGAAGGATGCTTAGTAATAACGACAAGAAAAGAAAAATATATTGACAGGAGCTATACCAGCGGAAGGATTAATACTTCGGGAAAAGCATCGTGGGGGCCAGGACATAGAATTGCTGCAAGGATAAAACCAGAAGATGTGAAGTATCAAGGGCAGGGTTTTGCCTTTTGGACAATGCCAGCCGAAATACCTACTGGTTATGATTATATTATGTGGCCACAAGCTGGAGAAATAGATATTATGGAATATATAGGTTCTATCCCCTTTAATAACCTTGAAACAATACACTATGCTTTGTTTTGGGAAAACAACCAATACCATGACTGGAATCATGGACATTTGGGAGCTTATTATAATTATGAAAATCAACAAGTGCCAGAGCCTGAGGAACCTGGATATGGAAATTTTCCTCCTGAAAAGAATGATCCTTTTGAACATGAAATGTATATTATTTTAAGTGCCGGGGTTGGGGGAAGTCAAAATACTTATGGGGGTTCAATTGTTGACGAAGCTGAATTTCCGTGTTCTGTTTTCATAGATTGGGTCAGGATATATAAACTTAATGAAAATAGTTCAGGTATAAAAAGTAATGATAAATCTTCCAGGCTAAAAATGTATCCAAATCCTGTATCTAATTTCCTTAATGTTAAAATAGATAATATTTCTGATTATACCATTACCATTACAAATATACTTGGTAAAAAAGTTTATAAAAGGAAACTTGATAATTCATCGAAGATAAATATTTCAGAACTAAACAGCGGTATTTATATCGCATCAGTTAGTGATGGTAAGTTAACTATGTCGAAAAAAATAGTTAAAAATTAACACTAAATCAATAAAAAATAATGGCCAATTTGGATTTTAAAATAGATGAGATAGTTGATAATGACAGACCATTGATTGACAATTTTATAATTGACAATTGGGGTTCCGATATTGTTGTTTCTAAAGGGAAAAAGCATAAGGTTTCTGGATTAACTGGATTTATTTGTAAAAAAGATGATAAAATTCTTGGATTGATAACATATAACGTGAATAAAAATGAGTGTGAAATTGTGACACTTGATAGTAAAGTTGAAAATATTGGAATTGGCACGAAATTGATTGATAAAGTAATTGACATTGCAAGATTAAATAAATATAGAAGAATTTGGTTGATAACGACAAATGATAATGTGAATGCGATTCGATTCTACCAAAAGCGTAAATTTGATTTATGTAATTTTTATCAAAACGCTATTTATAAATCAAGAAAGCTTAAACCTGGGATAGCAAAGTATGGATTTAACGATATCCCAATAAAACATGAAATTGAATTTGAATATAAATTATTATAAAAATAGTAGGCAGGCTATTAATTTAAGCTCAAGAATGTATAAAAAACAAAGCAGAGTATAACGCTGTATGATAAGTAAACCAAAAGTATTAACTTGCAAGCCATTGATAAAGTAAATAGTTTTATCTTGGCCCTTTATTTACAGGGAACGTAAGGTGTTATATTAATGCAATCATTTTAATTAACAATTAAACCTTAATCTTTATGCATTTTTACAATCAATTTTCAAATCATTTAAAAGAAAAAAAGGTGTTTTTTTTAAATCAATTACAAGAGATAATGTACAAATGTTATATTTAAAATTGGAACCTGGAAGTAAAACATTTCATAGCCACAACAATGAACAAATGGGGTATATTATATCTGGTGAAGTTGAATTAACAATAGGCGATGAATCGAGAATCTGCAAATTAGGAGATGCTTATTATATATCAGCTAACGTAAATCATGGATTCAGAGTTCTGAAAAAAGAATATCTAGAATACATTGAAGTCTTTTGCCCTATTAAGGAAGAAAATAAATACTGAGTAAAACAAAAAAAGAGTAATAACAAATGCTTGATAAAATAAGACGACAAGATAGAAAAATAAGTGAAAGTGAATCAATCGAGATTCTGCGAAAAGGAGAATTCGGAATTTTATCTATGACAACATTAAATAATACAGGATATGGAATCCCGTTAAATTTTGTCTTAAAGAATAAAGCCATTTATTTTCATTGTGCAATTGAAGGTTCAAAATTAGAATATTTAAAAAATAATAATAAAGTTTCATTTTGCGTAGTTGGCAATACAGAAGTATTACCTTCAAAATTTGGGACTATATACGAAAGTGCAATAATTTTTGGATATACTACTGAAGTTGATGGAGAAGAAAAATATAATGCATTAATGAGCATCATTGAAAAGTATTCTTACGATTATTTACAGGAAGGGAAAAAATATATTGATAAATTATACGATAAAGTAAAAATTATTAAACTTTCAATAGAATCAATCACAGGAAAATCAAGAAAGAAATAATATTTACACGAAAAATAAATACTGCCTATAAATTAAACTTACTAGCTATCTTTTATTCAATAACAATTTATAACATCTTTTAAAATATTTTAACATTTCTTATAAATTACTGTAAATCTGAAAATTAATATGCCCATTCTACTTAAATGCTAATGTTTCCAGCGAGCTTGGTATTGCTTAGAATCAATCTTAAACATATTTTTGTTTCATTATTTAACCATATTATTATAAGGAGAATTTATCATGATAACACGAAAATTTGTTATTCGAATGTTATTATCTTCAATAATTGGAATAATAACATTTTCAGGGCAGTATTCATTAGCTGCAGATAATATAGAATTATACACTACCAATACCGTTATTTCAATTCCACCTGGCGAGTCAGCGAATTACAGCATTGATGTTATAAACCATAGTCAAGATACTAAATTTTGCAACCTAAGTGTTACAGGAGTGCCAAAGTCCTGGGGTTATTCTTTAATATCCGGTTCTTACAATATAAAACAAATTGCAGTTCAACCAGGAGGACAGAAAAAAATTTCGTTAAAAATTGAAGCCCCTTTAAAAGTCAACAAAGGGAACTATAATATTAATGTAAATGCAGGAAGTGCAACCTTACATTTGGTAATAAATATATCTAAACAAGGTAGTTACAAAACAGAATTCATTACTGAACAAGCTAATATGGAAGGTCATTCTAAATCGAATTTTTCGTTTCGTGCTACGCTTAAAAACCGTACTGGAGATAAGCAATTGTATTCGTTGAAAAGTAAGTCGCCAAGGGGATGGCAGGCAACTTTTAAGACAAACAATAAACAAGCAACATCGGTTGAAATTGAGTCAAATAGCACAAAAGATATTACCATTGATATTAAACCACCACAAAACATAGGCGCTGGCACATATAAAATACCAGTTAGTGCAATTACGAACTTAACGTCAGCAGATTTAGAATTTGAAGTTGTTATTACAGGAACTTACGAATTAAATTTAAATACACCAACAGGTCTGGTAAGTACTAAAATTACTGCCGGAGGAATGAAAAAACTGGATTTAGTAGTTACAAATACAGGTTCTGCAATTCTTAATAACGTAAAGTTAAGTGCTTCGAAACCATCAGGTTGGGAAGTTTCTTTTGAGCCATCTGAAATTAATATTATTGAACCAGGAAAACATGTAAATGTAATTGCGACGCTCAAAGCTGATAAAAATTCTATTGCAGGTGATTATGCTACAAAAATTACGGCCAGAGTACCGGAAAATTCGTCTCAACTTGCTTTGAGAGTTTCTGTTAAAATCCCGGTAATTTGGGGCTGGATTGGTATCCTAATTATTATTATTGCACTAGGAAGCATGGTTTATCTGTTCCGAAAATATGGAAGGAGATAAGCCATGGCTAATACTATTATTGAAATTAACGGGTTAACTAAAAAATATGGTTCTAACCTGGTAGTTGATAATCTTAACCTAAAAATTAATAAAGGTGAGATTTTTGGTTTGCTCGGCCCAAACGGAGCAGGAAAATCCACTGTAATAAGAATGATTTTAAGTTTAACTGAACCAACGAATGGATCAGTGAAAGTCTGTGGAAGTTCATCCACAAATCAACCGATTAAAATAAAAGAAAATGTTGGGTATTTACCCGAAGATGTTGGTTTTTATAACAACTTAACAGGGTTTGAAAATCTTTTGTTTACAGCCAGATTAAATAAAATCCCTCAGCAAGAAGCTGAAAATCGTATTTATCGTTTATTAGATATGGTTGGTTTATCTAAAGAATCAAATAAAAAAACTGGAGCATACTCAAGAGGCATGAAGCAACGTCTTGGTCTTGCAGATGTGCTTGTAAAAAAACCTAAAATAATTATTCTTGATGAACCAACGCTAGGTTTAGACCCTAAAGGAGTATTAGAGTTACTTGATCAGATTTCTGATTTAAGTAAAAAGGAAGGTCTTACAGTGTTATTTTCTTCGCACCATCTGCATCAGGTACAACATATATGCGACAGAGTTGGTTTGTTTGTAAATGGAAAGCTTATTGCATTTGGTGATATCCAAAGTCTGGCTCAAAAGCTCTTCTCAGATAACCCCAAAGTTATTGAGGCTGGAGTTAAGCATTCGACTTTAAAAAATAATACTATTAATGTCAATATTAGTGAGTTAACAAAAATAATTCAAAAATTAAAAGGCATTTCAAAGGTAAATTATAAGGAAAACAAATACTTCATAGAAAGTGATATTGATTTAACATCAGACATAGCAAAAATAATAGTAGAAAATGATTTTCAATTAATCTCCTTAAATAAAAAGGAATATGGATTAGATGACATCTATAACAAATATTTTGAAGGAGGGAAACAGGATGAAAAATAATCTTATAAAAGTAAATAAATTATTTCCCAAAAATAAAAGATTAAATCGAGTAATAAATCCTTTCTGGATAATTGTTAATAAAGAAATTGCCGACCACATTAAAAGTTGGCGTTTTCTAATATTAATTTCAATTATTATGCTTACATGCATGGGATCAATGTATACTGCATTAACCAATATTAGCGAGGCGATTAAAAACAGTAAAGCAGATGATATATTTTTATTTTTAAAACTTTATACTGTTACTGACGGCACCTTGCCATCCTATTTTATTTTTATTGGTTTTTTAGGACCGTTGTTGGGATTAGGGCTGGGATTTGATGCTGTCAACTCTGAACAAAATCGGGGAACAATTAACAGGATTTTATCACAACCTATACCACGCGATTATTTTATCAACGCCAAATTTACAGCTTCATTAATCATTGTAAGCTTTATGTTTTTTATATTAAGTTTTTTGGTATTGGGTTTTGGATTAATTTCAATAGGAATACCGCCCACCCCTGAAGAGTTTTTCAGGATTATAATATTTACAATCGGATCTATTGTTTATGTGGCTTTTTGGCTAAATCTTTCCATCTTGTTCTCGATTCGATTTCAACAACCTGCAACATCAGCTTTAACAGGTATTGCTTCGTGGTTGTTTTTTACAGTATTTTATTCCATGCTGGTAGATGTGATATTTGCTATTATTGTACCATCAGGAAGCAAGCTTTCAATTGCAGGTGAAAAACTTAGACTTGGTTTTTTACGTATTGCGCCTAATCAATTATTTAATGACATAACAACAAGTATTTTAACACCTTCAGTCCGCAGTATGGGGCCACTTACCATGCAGCAGGTTCAGGGAACTATACCAAGTACTTTGCCA
>CAZBZX010000097.1:0-4075 GCA_964496465.1 uncultured Bacteroidales bacterium | reverse complement strand
AGTTGGGCAAAGTATTTTACTTGTTTGGCCTCAATTTATTGAATTAATAGCCTTTACTATTCTTTGCTTTATACTATCGTATATACTATTTATGAAAAAAGAAATAAAGTAACTTCTCGATAATAATTATTCAATAGCACAAGGTACTTTGAAAAAGCAATTAATGAATTAAAATATTATTCAGTAAAATAAAGAAAATTCTTAAAATTGACTATTCCCGTGGTCGAGTCAAGGAGTATTTCGGCAAATTAGTCGAAAACCAAATTTTCATTATTTTACCCCTCTGTCAGTCGAAAGACTGACATCTCCCCTATAATTTAGTCATTTCCTAGATAAGGGCATTTTTACAATCTTTAACAAAAATTTTATATTACTGATTCTTAAGAGTTTTTTTTATTGTCTGGTATTCACGTTCCATACAACTTTAAAGCCCTGATCAGTTGCAATTCGTGGAACACTTATAATTAAAATATCTTAATTCTTCAAATATATTAGTCCTACGGACTAAAAATATTCACCTCCCTACTCAATTTTTAAATCTATGCCCGTAGGGCATTAATATTTGTAATCCCGGATAATTCCGATCCCGACAACCCGGGATCGGAGCAGCCCGGGAACCAGGTGTAATCTAATAAAACCGCTGCAATCATACTGGTTATAAAAGCTAAAATGATATTTGCAGCGGAAAACTACTTGCCTAATGATAAAGCAATTATTTGATTTTTTAATTCTATTTTAATTTTATAGGTCATTATTTGAAAAAGAAATTATGCCATATAATAGGTAATTACTTAAAATTTAGGGGAGATTATATGGAACCCCCGTGGCAAGCCACGAGGAATTATTCGATTAAAAATTCTCGCATAGCATATAACAACGTATGTATAATAATTATAGACAAGTAATTATTTTTTCGTATTTTGGTAGCTATGTCAAATAAACAAATTATTATAATAAATATTAAATATAATAAAGTAAAATGATTAAGAACATTTTATTAATTGGAACAGGTGGTTTTATTGGAAGTGTTGCAAGATATTTTCTTTCAAAACTTAATCTTTATTTCGATTTTCTTTCAATACCATTAGGGACTCTTTGCGTTAATGTTCTAGGTAGTTTTTTAATTGGTTTCTTAACGGGAATTTCTGAGAAAAGTGTTCTTCTTACAGCAGACTTAAGATTATTATTAATGGTTGGGATTTGTGGTGGATTTACTACATTCTCAACTTTTACGAGTGAAAATTTAATGTTGATGCATAATGGACAATTTTTATCAATATTTCTATATACTGGGTTAAGTATTTTATTTGGATTTCTTGCTGTTTTTTTAGGTTTCGGAACATCAAACTTATTATAGTATGGATACAAATGAACATAGCGTTTTAAAAATCTATTCAAGTACAACAGATAAATTAGGACTTAAATTACTTTATGAATACATTGTAAACTTGGCAAAAGAAAAGGGAATATCTGGTGTAACTGTTTATAGAGGAATTATGGGATATGGATTAAGCAGTAAACATATAAGTACTTCAAAGTTTTGGGAATTAACTGAGAAATTACCTATTATGATTGAAATGGTCGACAAAACGGAAAACCTTGAAGACTTTTATAAATTAATTGAACCCGACCTTTTAAATATGTCGAAAGGTTGCCTTGTGTCAATTGAGCCTATTAAAATTAAATTATCGAAACCGGGTAAAAAATAGAATTCTTTAACATCAACACCACCCAGGAACAAGAGAGATCGAGTAAATCTTATAGCATGTATTTAAAAATAACTAATGAAACTATGGTCAATCAAGAAATCCAAAACAACAATTAAAAATTACTCATGCTGCAATTCATAAAAATAATGACTGGAAAAAACTGACTATTTTTATATTATTGTTGATCCCACATTTTTAAATCTGTAATTGTTCAATTTAAAAAATTAAACAATAAATGATAAGTATTTGTATCCCTGTGTATAATTTTGATATAACTTCATTAGTCAATGAGTTATCTAAACAAGCAAATTTATTGAACACTTCCTATGAAATTATAGTTATTGATGATTGTTCTGATAATATGTACAAAGAAATTAATAAAAAAATATGTGCACAGGAAAACTATATAGAATTAGAAAAGAATATTGGGAGATCTAAAATTAGAAATCTGTTTTTAAAATATTCAACCTATGAAAATTTACTTTTCCTTGATTGTGATTCCTTAATAATATCAGATGACTTTATAAAAAAATACATTGAATTTATTAATAATAATCAATATTCGGTTGTATGTGGAGGGAGAATATATGATAAAAATTGGCCGGGAAGAGATAAAGTGTTAAGATGGAAATATGGAATATTAAAGGAAAGTCAGCCATTTAACGTTCGTAAACAATTCCCTAATAAATCGTTTATGACAAACAATTTCTTAATTAAACGGAGCATATTTAATAAAATTAAATTTGATGAACGAATTTCTGAATATGGTCACGAAGACACTTTATTTGGATATTCATTAAAAGAACAAAATATAGCCATTAGTCATATCGATAATCCGGTACTTAATGGAGATTTAGAAAATAATACAACATATTTAGAAAAAACAAAAAAAGGCATAATCAATTTAGTACAAATTTTAAAATATGTGAATTTTGATAAAGAATTTGTAAATGATATAACCATATTGCGATTTTATAATAAAATAAAAAAAATTGAAAAAATTATTAGAGTTACTTTTATTGTATTTAATCCATTAATAATATGGTTTTTATCCAGGGGTTTTGTAAACTTAAAAATGTTTGATTTTTATAAATTAGGGCTTTTTATTAAATATCAAAAAAAATGAAATTATTAAACATTGATGATATAGTTAAAGCAAAACAACGAATCGATAAACTAGTTAACAATACACCTATTTTAACTTCATCGCTTTTAAACCAGTGGTTAGGACATGAAATTTTTTTTAAAGCTGAGTGCATGCAAAAAATTGGTGCTTTTAAAGCAAGGGGTGCAAGTAATACAATTGCATGGTTACTTGAAAATAATATAAAACCTAAACATATAATTGCGAACAGCTCGGGTAATCATGCACAAGCAGTGGCATGGGCTGCTAGTCAGTTTAAAATCCCATCAACAATTTATATGCCTGCCTATTCATCAAAAATAAAAATACAGGCAACTACAGCATATGGAGCAAATATTGTTTTATGCGATTCGCGAAATACAGCAGATGAAAAAGTCAAACTGGCTGCAGAAGAAAAAGATACTTATTGGATACATCCATTTAATCATGATCAGGTAATTGCTGGGCAAGGCACTGCAGTTTACGAGGCCCTTCTTGAATTGGGAAATGTTGATGCAGTCTTTGCACCATGTGGTGGTGGAGGGCTATTGTCAGGATCATTAATTTCTACCCACTCATTAAATCCAAAAGCTAAAATGATTGGAGCCGAGCCTTTAAACGCTAATGATGCAGCACAATCATTAAAAATGAATTCTATTCAAAAATTGCAATCTGTTCCAGATACCTTGGCAGATGGGGCCATGACAATTTCCATAGGAGATATAACCTTTGAATACCTAAAAAAATTAGATGAAATGTATGAGATTGGAGAATCTCAAATTATATATTGGACCCAATGGTTAACCCATTTATTAAAAACACAGGTTGAACCCACAAGTGCAATGGCTATGGAAGCGGCATACAGATGGTTATCGGGAAAGACATCAAAAAAACGTATTTTAATAGTTCTTTCTGGAGGAAATATTGATCAGGAAGCAACATTAAAAATTTGGAAAGATAACTGCTTAAATGAAATACCTGCACTAAAATAAAAAATTAATTAACTTCCTTAAAAATTGACTTTTATAAATTCCTTTTTTAATTTAGCTCTATTAAATGTAAGTTGGGAATATCAATAAATTAGGAGTAAAATTGAATTGGATTATAATTAAAAATGAAAAAATTAATCACATTGGCTGTTTTTGATAATGCTTTTGATATAAAATATAACCTTTTAAAAGACATGCTGGATGAAGCTAATATAAATTATATTACCAACAACAAAAATGCAAGAATTATAAAA
>CAZBZX010000096.1:6281-12239 GCA_964496465.1 uncultured Bacteroidales bacterium | reverse complement strand
CCGGCATTTATTATGTCGTCATTTAAACCTATATCTATTTTACAGGGCCGATTTTTATCTTCCCGAAAAGGTATTGTGTTGCGAAATTTGCTTGTTATTACCCAATTCTCTGTTTCAATTGCGTTAATTGTTTCAATTATTCATATTAACAAGCAGATTAAATTTCTTTTAAATAAAGAACTTGGTTATAATTCTAAAAATATTCTGATTATTGAGCGTACAAATACTTTGGAGGATAAAGCAGAATCATTCAGAAAAAAAATTACTCAATTTCCTGAAATATTAAATGCAGGTTTTTCAAACACATTAATTACCGGCGGGTTTTATTTTGGAGCTTTTTTTCAAACAGATTTATTGCAATCGGAAGTAATTACCTCAAGGGGGATGCTTATTGACGATTATTTCTTTAACACAATGGAATTACAATTGATTGAAGGAAGAAATTTTTCAGAAAATTTTAATGATTCTTTATGTATCATAATAAATGAATCCGCTGTGAAAGAGTTTAATTTAAAAGACGCTGTTGGATCCCGGATTTATAATACTTCATTTGATAATAACCCGAGTAGCTTATACACTATTGTTGGTGTTTTAAAGGACTTTCATTATAATTCTTTGCATGAAGATATAAAATCGTTTGTTTTTTTTAGTAATGAAAGTGTTTTTAGAGGTATCCCTTTTTTAAATATTAAAATTGAAAATGATAAAGCTGCCGAATCAATTAAACTTTTAGAAAAAACATGGCAGGAATTTTTACCTGACGAACCTTTTACCTTTATGTTTTTAGAAGATCAGATTACAGATCTATATCAAAATGAAAATAATTCAGTTGTTATTTTTAGTATCCTTACTTTTTTAGCAATACTTATATCAAGTATCGGTTTATTTGGTTTATCAGCTTTTATTGCAGAAAAGAGAACCAAAGAAATTGGAATACGAAAAGTACTTGGGGCATCGGTATTTAAAATTGGCAGCTTGTTATCAAAAGATCTTATAAAATTAATTTTCTATTCATTTATAATTGCTTCTCCTATTGCCTATTTTATAATTATTAAATGGCTTCAAAACTTTGCTTACAGAATTAGAATCGAAATTTGGATATTTTTAATTGGTGGCCTTTTAGCCCTTGCCATAGCCATTTTAACTATTAGCTATCATGTTATTAAAACCACACGTGCGAATCCAGTTAAATCATTAAGGTACGAATGATTTAAAGTTGATATTTATTATTTCACACCGTTTTTAATTAAAAAATCGGAGTATTTCTTATCTGAAAGTTGGATATGATCTTTAATCCATTCTTTGAGATAACTAGTTATTTCATAAGATAAAATAACTTTGTTTTCATTAAACCTTTTCTCCAAATCAGCTACTTTTTTAATAAATTTATCATGCTCTTGATTGTGCTTATCCAGAGCAGGATAATTATATTTCCTAAAATAATCCTCTTCTGTTTTAAAATGAATAATCGTATATTCTTTCATTTTCGTTATCAAATCCGAAATGAGATCATTATTTGATTTATCCCGAATATTTATATAAAATATATTTATCATATTAATAAGCTTTTTATGCTGCTTATCAATTGATTCAATTCTTACGCTTAATGATTCATTCCATTCTATATATGCCATAATATTAACTTAAAAAAATAGATCAACTTTTCCAAAAAATATAAATAATAGAATTTACGATTTTCTGTTAAAAAAGTTTAAGTTTTAATAAGCTTTAATAAAATGAATATCAATAAAATTTCCTAATTTACTATCTTTGCACAATGATACATAAATTTGATTTTTTGGTGATTGGTTCAGGACTTGCAGGGGCAAGCTTTGCATTAAAGGTGGCAGATTATGGTAAAGTTGCCATTATAAGTAAAACCAACCTTGAAGAAACTAATACAAGCTATGCCCAGGGTGGAATCGCTGCAGTTACAGCTAAGGCTGACTCCTTTGAAAAACATATTCAGGATACATTAATTGCTGGTGATGGTTTATGTAATGAAGAAGTTGTTCGAATGGTAGTTGAGGATGCTCCAGATCAGATTGAAGAATTAATAAATTGGGGTACTAATTTCGATAAAAAACCAAATGGAGATTATGATCTTACAAAAGAAGGTGGACATTCGGAAAGCAGGGTATTGCATCATAAAGATAATACTGGTTTTGAGATTCAGCGTGTTTTAAATGAAAAATTAAAAAACCATCCAAATATTCAAATTTTTGAAAAACATTTTGCAATTGATTTAATTACTCAGCACCATTTAGGAAAGGTAGTAAAAAAATTTAATGCAGATATTGAATGTTATGGGGCCTATATTTTCGACCTGCAAAATAGAACGATAGATATTTTCCTGTCAAAAATTACTATAATCGCGACAGGTGGTATTGGAAATATGTATTTAACTACAACCAATCCTCCAATTGCAACAGGTGATGGTCTTGCAATGGTTTACCGGGCAAAAGGAAAAATTGAAAACATGGAATTTATTCAGTTTCATCCTACATCGCTTTACAATCCTGGACAAAGGCCTTCCTTTTTAATAACAGAAGCATTACGTGGCGAAGGTGCTGTTTTAAAAAATCAAAATGGTGAAGAATTTATGGTAAAGTACGATAAACGAGGTAGCCTTGCACCGCGCGATATTGTAGCCAGGGCTATTGATAATGAAATGAAAATTCATGGTGAAGATTATGTTTACCTAGATGCAACATCGATTCCATATGACAAATTGGTAATACATTTCCCAAATATTTATGAAAAATGTGCTTCAATTGGAATTAAAATTGAAAAAGACTTTATTCCAGTTGTTCCGGCTGCTCACTATTTATGTGGTGGAATAAAGATTGATAAGAACGGAAAAACCTGGATCAAAAATTTATATGCTGCGGGTGAGTGTTCGTCAACCGGACTGCATGGAGCAAACCGATTGGCTTCGAATTCGCTTATTGAAGCCATTGTATATGCTAATAATGCTGCTAAGGATGCCATTTTAAATGCTAAAAAAATTACACTTCAATTAGATATACCTGAATGGGATGATAAAAGAACCAGTCTTACTGAAGAAATGGTTTTAATTACTCAGAACTACAAAGAAATGCAGCAAATTATGAGTAATTATGTTGGGATTGTTCGTTCCGACTTAAGATTAAAAAGAGCATTAAGACGATTAGAAATTATTTACCAGGAAACTGAAGAGCTTTATAAAAAATCAAAACTATCAAGAAAACTTTGTGAATTAAGAAATTTAATAAATGTTGGTTACCTTACCATTAAAATGGCACAGGAAAGAAAAGAAAGCAAGGGATTACATTATACCATTGATTATCCTCCAAAAAGTAATTTAAATTTATAAATTACTCTCCCCAAAAAGGATAGGATGGTGGATTTAACTGCCCAAATTCATCTTCAATTTCATCCAAAATAGAAAATATCTCTTCAACATTAGTTGAAGTAACCAATCGTAACCGGGTATCTTTGAAATGCGGAATTCCTTTAAAATAATTTGAAAAATGTTTTCTCATCTCAAAAATTCCAACTTTCTCATTTTTCCATTCTATCGATTTTCGGAATTGGATTTTAGCCCATTCCACTTTTTCTTTAATAGTTGGATTCTCAAAATTTTTGTTATTTTCTAAGTAATATTTTATATCTCTAAAAATCCATGGACGTCCAACAGACGAACGACCGATCATAATTCCATCAACACCATATTTTTTAAAGCATTCTTTTGCCTTTTCAGGTGAATCAATATCTCCATTTCCGATGATTGGAATATGCATTCTGGGATTATTTTTTACTTCTCCAATTAAAGTCCAGTCAGCTTCTCCTTTATATAGCTGTGCCCTGGTACGACCATGAATTGTTAATGCTACGATGCCAGTATCCTGCAATTTTTCAGCTATGTTAATAATGTTTTTGCTTTCCTCATCCCAACCTAAACGGGTTTTAACAGTTACCGGGATTTTTACAGCATTAACAATAGCTTTTGTCATTTCAATCATTAATGGAACATTTTTCATCATTCCTGCTCCAGCCCCTCGATTTGCAATTTTTTTAACAGGACAGCCAAAATTAATATCAATTAAATCAGGATTAGCCTGCTCGGCTATTTTTGCAGCTTCAACCATCGATTCAATTAAATGACCATAAAGCTGGATTCCTATCGGCCTTTCATAATCAAAAATATCAAGCTTCTTTATGCTTTTTTTCCCATCCCTTACTAATCCATCAGCTGAGATAAATTCTGTATACATCACATCTGCTCCAAATTGTTTACACATAAATCGAAAAGAAGGATCGGTAATATCTTCCATTGGAGCAAGAAATAATGGATAATTAGGGATTTCTATATTTCCTATCTTTAACACGTTAAAATTGTTTAAATTTGATGCAAATTTAATAATATCATTCATCAATCTTATTAAAAAATGAAGCAGGGATTTTTAGCCTCATCAACACCCATTTCGAAGCTCCTTTTTCTTTTTGTAATTGTATTTGCTTGCTTTGGAATCACTTTCTTACTGGGTACAATATTAGGTGTAATTTTATTCAATATCAATATATCTGAATTATCATCAGTTTTAGATAATGTATATAATCCCCAAAATATCGCAATATTAAAATATTTTCAAATTCTTCAGACTATAGGACTATTCGTTATCCCTCCATTTGTTATTGCTTTTTTAATTAACCGAAATCCAAAAACCTATCTAAATTTTGACAAAAAATCATCCCTTGAAATATTCGTCATAGCTGGTTTTGCAATGTTACTGGCCTTACCCGTAATTAATTTTCTGGCTGAAATTAACTCTAAAATGAATTTACCCGAATACCTTTCAGGTATTGAAAACTGGATGAGAGATAAAGAAGCTACTGCAGAAGAACTTACAAAATTATTTGTTTATGCAGATTCATTCCCCGGCTATCTACTTAACCTTTTTATGATAGCCGTTTTACCAGCCATTGGTGAGGAATTGATATTCAGAGGCGTAATCCAGCGTTTATTATCGGAAGCTTTTAATAATGTGCATTGGGGAATTATAGTTGCTTCTTTTATTTTCAGTGCTTTTCATTTACAATTTTATGGGTTTATTCCACGTATGCTGTTAGGTGTTTTCCTAGGTTATTTACTAGTGTGGTCTAAAAATATTTGGATACCAATTTTTGCCCATTTCATAAACAATGGTGCGGCAGTGACCGCTTACTATCTTTTAGATGAGGATACTGTAGCAAAAAACCTCGAAGAAGTCGGAACCACAAATGAAACAATTATTTTTACGATTATTAGTGCTCTAATTGTTAGTGGATTAATTTATTTCTTTAAGAAAAAGACAGAAGAACAAAATTTAATAGGACAATAAAATTAAATTTAGCTAATATTTAAAACTGCTACTTCTATTGCTAAAAATTACACAACTGGAAATTTTTAATTCTTTATCCAATTACAAAATTTAAATCCTTATAATCTTATTTTCTTACTTTAAATCTTATGGTGATTCGATCTCTCCAAATTAATAATTAATCTCAAACATACGAGTATTAAAAACGCCTGCAGTTATAATGTATTTATTGTCGCTCGTAATTGCTATAGAATTAATATTACCTTGTTTGAAGTCTTTTTTTAATTCTCCATTTCTCAAATCATACATCTTTGTACTATGATTATCTGCAATTATCAGGTATTTATTATCATTTGTTATTGCCAATGAATTCACATTGTTCTGTTTGAAATCTTTTACCATTTCTCCCGTAAATAAATCAAACATTTGTGTTTTAAAATCACCGGCAGTTATCAGGTATTTATCATCGCTTGTTATCGCTAATGAATTAACATTTTTCTGTTTGAAATCTTTAACCATTTCTCCTGTTGTCAAATCATACATATTAGTACTAAAAACACTGGCAGTTATCAGGTATTTATCATCGCTTGTTATCGCTAATGAATTAACATTTTTC
>CAZBZX010000096.1:0-6181 GCA_964496465.1 uncultured Bacteroidales bacterium | reverse complement strand
CATTTTTCTGTTTGAAATCTTTAACCATTTCTCCTGTTGTCAAATCATACATATTGGTACTAAAAACACCGGCAGTTACCAGGTATTTATCATCGCCTGCTATCGCTAATGAATTAACATTTTTCTGTTTGAAATCAATTTTCAAACCATTCTGAGCCAGTATGGTAGGATAAACGGATAGTAGAATAGCAAAAAGTACGGTTATCGTTTTAAGTTTACACATATCATTATTATTTAAAGTTTTTATATACTTATAGCTGGATAATCCAACTCTAATATACTATGCTATGACAAGAATTATACCATATTTATTTCAAGTTAAAATTGGTTGAGAAATCAAAAAAATTTCCTCATAAAATAAATATCAAGGGTAAACTGTTATTGATTCATTATTCAATAAAACTTTATCCTTTCAATTTTTTATAAGTCGTTTTGTATAAGTTGCTTCGCTAGACTTAATTTTTAATAAATAGATACCGGGTCTATTAACTGATAAATCAATATATATCGAATTATTCAATACCTCCTTACTAAAACAAAAATTAGAATAAATTTGCTGTCCAAGTATAGAATAAATTTCCAGTTCAAGATTACCTGTCATCGGTGATAATTGTAACAAAAATATTCCATTTGAAGGATTTGGAAAAATTTGAATTTCAGGATCCCTTTCATTTTTAAAAATTACTGTTTTTCCTGTAGTACCAGGGTTATCAGTTGTATCCTGACAATTAATCACGGATAAATCAGTTTGTACTATACTGTCACAACCATTCTTATCTTTATGAACTTCCGAATAAATACCTTCGGTTTTTCGATACATACCATTAATCAGCATACTGTCTCCTTCACAAATTGTAACATACTGCGGATCATATTCTAAGGTGTTTAAGCATAAATCTTGAATAGTAAGGTTAATTGTAATAACGCTATCACAGCCAGCATTAGTTCGAAGTGAATCTATAAAAGTACCATCCGTTTTCTGATAAATTCCAGAAATTAAAATACTATCCCCGCTATTAATTATTGAATCAATAGATAATTCATACCTTGAATTAACAGTTAAATTTGAAATTATTATACTATCTAATCCATCGGAAGCCTGCAATGTATCATAATATATACCGCCAACTTTTTGATAGGCTCCATTAACAATTAAACTATCACCTTCACAAATACTTATGTTAGTTTTAGTAATGTATTCATTAACCACCCCTTCCCATCCACTCATGCGAGCCAGCATATACCACATTGCTTTTGCCATGCGAAGTGCTCCTCTCTCCCCGATATGGTCTCCATCTTCAGCATAAGTTCCAGCTAAATCAAGCATATTATCAGGATGAATATATGGAAATGTTTGTTCAACTCCAGCATAATCAGTCCAAGTAATTAAATTGTGCTCACCATCATCACCCCAGGTTAAAATATCGGCATAATCAAATAAAATCAGGTTATCATTATTTAATACAAACTGTCTAATATATTGATGTTTTAAATAACGTTGATATCCGCTTTCTCCAGTATTACCGCCACCATCAACCGGACCTGTTGTAAAGAAAACTTTTGTTTTATAACCATTATCCTTACAATACTGAATATATTGCATAGTGGCATTTATGTAATTATCCATACAAACGCTATTGCCAGTAAGAATTGAATCTTCAGCATCCAAACCCCATCGCATGCTTCCCTGCGGGCCACCTTCACTTGCTCCAGCCCATCTTACCTGAAATTCAGGATCAATTGTGCCTCCTACTCCATTTTGCCAGGTCATATCCCAACACCATCCAAAACCAAACGCATCAAGTGTAAACCCAGCTGTATCGCAGTAAGTTAGATGTTCTTTTGTATGTTCGATTGCTGCATTACTTGTGTACCAGTCAGCTTCTCCATAACCATATCTCCATCTTGTTGCTTGTGAAGTTGTCCCCCAGGTCGCTCTGCTAAATCTCAGGTGTTCATTCGTTGCACTTTCTGGAGTTCCACTTTCCATAACACTTACATCATAGATACTATCAATATTTTCCAGAAATTGCAATCCTTTTCTATAGCCACTAGAATGCGATTCTCCAGCAAGGCTAACCCACATTTTCTTGATCGAATCAATATATTGTTGCGGAATTTCTTCATACAAATCAACAGCTGTGTGATCTATGATAATATTCTGGCCATAAATAAAAATATTGCCTGTAATAAGAATAATAAATAATAATTTTTTCATGGTATAAAATAATTATGAATAAAAATAAATCAATCTGCTTTCTGAAAAGGTAAAAAAATTCGGGAATGTCAGAATCATAAACAACAAATAAAAAGCAATTTCAATAATATTACAAGGATAAAATTTCCTATTTAAATGATTCATATAATAAATTCTTTTAGGAGTAAACATAATATATTTCTAATTTATATGAACATTGTTATATTGATTTTGATATTTAGCCGGACTAACTCCTTTATATCTTTTAAAACACTTTATAAATGTATCATTAGAAATAAATCCACAAGAAATTGCTACTTCTTCAATTTTTCTTTTCTTTAACAATAATAATTCAGCTTCAGCCATTCTTAAATTTAATAAAAATTGATGAGGTGTACATCCAAAAGACTCTTTAAAAGATCTAAGAAAATGGTATTCAGATAAATGAGCAATACCAGAAATTTTATTTAAATCGATGTCTGTATTAAAATTATCGATAATATAATTCCTCGCTCTATGCAAACGGCGGTAAAGTTCTTCCCTGGTAGATTTTTTAATAGAATTAATCCTGTTTATTTGAGTTGCTATTTTTAATTGATTGTAAACCAAAGATTCAGCAAGGTTATTAAAAATTTTACTAGTAATTTGATATTCTTTATTTTGAATTATTAAATCTTTAATCTCAATTAAATATTTACTAAATGTGTCATCCTCAATTTTGTAAATATTCTCATGAAAATAAAATCTTTTCGTATGGTTACTATATAAATTATCTAAAAAAATATTAATATCAATTTTCCCTGATTTTATAATATTATTAATTAAGTCTGGGTTAAAGTAAACACATATTCCTACGGTAGGCTTTTCAGTATTTATTTTGACTTTAAAATTTGTGTTGTGATTTACAAGTAAATATTCGCCAGGAAAAACTGAATATTTAATATTATTTATATAATAATCTTCTCTGCCTTCAACCACATATTTTATAGAGAATCCTTTACATTTAATTGATTCCTTAATATTAGTGATTGAAGAATAATTTATATGATTATTATCAACAGGAATTGAATATAAAAATCTATCTTCAATAATTGATCCTATTACTGGTTTACCCATATATAAATTAATTAAAAACAAAACGAACAAAAATCAAAAACCTAGCTATTTATATAGACAATTTAAATTTGGTTTACCCCTACAAATAAATAAATTGATATGAAATTATTTTTCTTTAAAGTCTGAACGTTTTGTTTTTAAACTAGATTATTTTTTCTTCGTATATTAAAAAACAACTATTAATATAGTAGGTTGATGAAAAATGCTGAATACTGGATTAAAAAACTAAATTTAATTACCCACCCTGAAGGAGGATATTATAAAGAAGTTTTTAAATCCCCTGAACAATTAGTTAAAAGCGGCTTACCAAAAAGGTATAAGTCAGAGCGATCATTTTTAACTTCAATTTATTATTTGCTAAAAAATGAACATATTTCAAAGTTTCATCGTTTAAAATCAGAAGAAATCTGGTACTACCATGCTGGAAATCCGGTTAAATTACATGTTATTAGGGCTAATGGTGAATATTCAGAATATTTATTAGGTAAAAACTTAGAAAAAAATCAGACACTTCAAGTTATTATTCCAAAATTAAGTTGGTTTGCAGCAGAAGTGATTACAGAAAATGATGATTACTCTTTATTTGGTTGTGCAGTTGCACCAGGTTTTGAATTTGAAGATTTTGAATTGGCGAATAAAGAAGAGTTAATGAGTTTATTCCCTAAATACAGCTATTTAATTGAAAATTTTTGCTAAGTATTAGTAAATCATAATATTAAAAATATTATATTTCTCAATAACACTTTTGTCTCGCAAATCTTTAAAACAGAAAGATTTTTATTCAATTTATATATTCTGCTTCAACATCAAAATATTAATTTTTACCATTTATATTGAAAACATTAACAATATTTATATACCTTTGCTTGTTTATTAAAAAATAATGCATTGTGATATTTCAAATAATAGGTTCAGTTTTGGTCTTATTTTTGTTTTAAATCAATCAACTATTTTTTTATTAAATTATCAGCACACAAGTGCAAATTAGTATTAATTTTTAATTTTTTATTTTTATTATGAACATTTATGTAGGAAACCTGAACTACAGCCTTCAGGAAAAAGAATTAGAAGAAGTCTTCAGCGAATTTGGTGAAGTTACTTCAGTTAAAATCATTAAAGACAAAGTTACCGGACGTTCAAAAGGTTTTGGTTTTATTGAAATGGAAAATGACAATGAAGCCTCTAACGCCATTCAGGAACTTAACGGAGCTGAAGTTAAAGGAAGAAGCTTGAAAGTAAATCAAGCAAAACCCCCCAGAGATGATCAATAAGGTAGAGTTAAACAATACTGTAAAGGTACATTACACTGGAAAATTAACTGACGGTACTATTTTCGATTCTTCAAAAGACCGTGATCCCCTTGAATTCAAAGTTGGAGCTGGTCAAATGATTAAGGGTTTTGAAAATGGAGTACTGGGTATGTCTATTAATGAAACAAAAACAATTACCATTAAACCGGATGATGCATACGGACCTGTTCGGGAAGAATTAATTCAGGAAATCGACAAAGAAAGACTTCCAAAAGAAATTAATCCTGAAGTAGGGATGGATCTTGTATCCAGGCATCCCAATGGTTATGAGCAACTAATTAAAGTAGTAGAAGTAAAGGAAAAATCTGTTGTGCTTGATGCAAATCATTCATTAGCTGGAAAAACCTTATCTTTCGAAATTGAGCTAGTTGAAATTACCGACTAATCTTATTTTAAATATGTATATCTAAAAGGAGGTGTAATTACCTCCTTTTTTTTATAAAATTTTTCAGGGTTTATTTTATTTGGAAATCCGAAATAAACCTTTACTTTTTGCATAATCTATAATTTCTTTAAATTCATTTTCATCTATTTTCCTTTGTATTTCAGGAAAACTTGCAGCCTTATATTCTGGCCTGTATTGATCCATAAAATTGATATAAGTATTTATTGAAAAATCAGAAACAAAATCAATAATCCGTTTTGAATCAGAAATATTATTTGGTAAAATTAAATGCCTTATTATTAATCCCTTTTTAGCAATACCCGAACTATTTAATTGTAAATCGCCAACCTGGTTATACATTTCATAAACTGCATTTTTCACAGTTTCTGAATAATTATTTATTCCACTATATTTCAATGCAGATTCATTATCCAGGTATTTAATATCAGGCATAAAAATATCAAAAACACCATTTACCAGTTTTAGTATTTCAGATGAGTCATATCCTCCCGAATTATAAACCAGAGGAATATTTAATCCTTTCCCTATTGCTATTTCCAATGCTTCTAATATTGCATATATCTGATGTGAAGGGGTAACAACATTAATATTATGACATTGCCTGTTTTGGAGAGAAATCATTATATCTGCCAAATCTTCAAATGAAATAATATGACCAGTTCCATTGTGGGAAATATCAAAATTCTGACAAAAAACACATTTCAAATTGCAGTTTGAAAAAAAAATAGTACCTGATCCAAATAATCCTACCAGCGGAGGCTCTTCACCAAAATGAGCATTATAGGAAGCAACAAAAGGTAAGTAACCTGTTTTACATATTCCCTTATTCGAATTATACCTATTTACCCTACATTTATTTGGACATATATCACAACTTTTATACTTTTCACTTACTATATTAATTATTTCGCGAAGCTTTCCAGTTTCATGAAGATGCAAATAACCAGGTAAAACTTTCATTAAAGTCTTTACTTTATCTTAACCAATATCATTGAATAATTGTCAGTACTAGATTTATCACACATTGAAAAGAACTTCTCTTTTATTTGTTCCACTGAATGATCTTGAGTTAATGTCAATTCTATTAAATTTTCATCTATATTTTCTAATAATCCATCTGAGCAAAGTAAAAAATAGTCGTTTGACTGAATA
>CAZBZX010000095.1:0-12343 GCA_964496465.1 uncultured Bacteroidales bacterium | reverse complement strand
AAATATTAATAGACATATATTATTTTCTTGCTTTCAAAAAATTCTTCTATAAAAAAATTCTTAATTTCAATTATTTTATAATGTTTCTTTATTTCTTTCATTTCATTCATAAAATCGCCCCCTTTTAAATATAGAATTCCATTTTTAATTTCATTCTTATTTTTATCTGATATCAATTTATAAACAAGTTTATAAAATTCAGGGAATGAGGTTACTGCCCTGCTTACTACAAAATCATATTTCGATTTTACATTTTCAACTCTCATTTGCTGGGCAATAACATTGCTTAATTGAATGGAACGACTTACCTCTTTGACTACAGTTATTTTTTTTTGAGTTGAATCAATAAGAAAAAAATTTACATCCGGACACATAATTGCTAAAGGTATTCCCGGAAAGCCACCACCTGTTCCAACGTCTAAAATATTCGAGCCAGGTTTAAATTGAATTAATTTAAAAATAGCTAGTGAATGTAAAATATGTCGTTCATAAAGATTATCAATATCTTTTCTGGAAATCACATTAATTTTTTCATTCCAGTATTTGTATAATTGATATAATTCAGAAAATTGTTGAATTTGATTGAAAGTAAGATCTGGAAAATATTTTAAAACAATATCCATTATAAACTGGATATTTTAAGGTTTTGCACTTGTTCCTTTTAAAATATTATAAAGTAACTCCCTGGCCCTAAAAAGTTGTGCTTTAACAGTACCAATAGGCAGTTTAAGTTCCTCAGCAATTTCCTCATATGAAAATTCCTGAAAATATCTTAGTTCGACTAAATTTCTATAACGAGGTTTTAATTTAGAAACCACTTCCCGAAGTAATGAAATTTTCTGATTCTTTATCATATCTTCTTCCGGGGTTAAAACTGAAGCCTGCAAAGAATGTGAAGGATCTTCCTGATCATCATCAGATTGATCAAGTGAAATATGATTCGCTTTTTTCTTTCGAATAAAATCAATACAATTATTAGTTGCAATTTTAAAAAGCCAGGTACTAAAAGCAAAATTAGGAGTATATTGTTTGATGTTCTTAAATGCTTTACCAAAAGCTTCTATTGTTAAATCTTCAGCATCACTTTTATTATTAACCATTTTCAACAACATAAAATAAATAGCATCCCTATATCTATCCATTAATTCGGTATAGGCTTTCTGATCTCCATTTAATGCAAGCTGAACCAACCGATAATCATACTGCCCTTTTTCAGATAAATTTTGTGTTACTTCCATTTAGTTTTCTTGGTTGACAATAAATTAGCAAGTGTAAATATAAAATTAAAATAGGGTAAAATAAAATCATAAAGAAGCGAAGGTACTAATAAATTTTTTTCATTTAATCTAAACATTGCATATTTATAAACAACAATCTGTGATAAAAATCGAATAAAGTACAATCCTGATAAAATGAAAATAAAATCTTTATCTAATATAAATAACAAGGCTATAAATGAATAATACAATAATAATCGGCTTATTATTTCAAAACCCAAAATAAATTTTGTTTTAAATTTATAAAATTTGCCCGCTTGAAAATGTCGAATTTTTTGCCTAAACCAATTTCCAATTGAATTTTGGGCAATTGATAAAATCAGGCTATCCTGAATATATTCTACATTCGTATTATTTTTTGTGGCCACTTCATTAATAAAAATATCATCATCACCAGAAAGAATATGGTAATGTCGTGAAAAGCCTTTATTTTCAAAAAACAATGATTTTCTGTAAGCCAAATTTCGGCCAACACCCATGTATGGTTTACCTTTTAATGCAAAGGTTAAATATTGAATTGCAATAAACAAAGCATCAAACCTGATTAAATTATTAAGAATTGTCTTTTTTCTCATAAATCCACCATAACCTAAAACAATCGAAGTATTATCATTAAAATTAGTCGCCATGGATTTTATCCAGTTTTTTGAAAAAGGCTTACAATCTGCATCAGTAAACAATAACCATTCATTTTTTGCAGCTTTAATTCCAACAGTGATTGCTAATTTTTTACCATGTGTAAATTTGTCATCTTTATTTATAAAAGTAACCTTGAGCTGCGGGAATTTCTCTTTATATTCAGATAGTACTTCAGCGGTACCATCTGTTGAACAATCATCCACAACAATAACTTCATAATCGGGATAATCCTGATTTAATATATCAGGAAGAAAATTTTTAAGATTAAATTCTTCATTTTGGGCACAAATGATAACTGAAACAGGAACCTTTGTTATCCTCCTTTTTTTTATTGGTTCTTTAATTATTTTACTAAAAATAAATAAATAATAATAAAGCTGTATAAGGAGTGATATAAGAAATATTCCTCCTAAAATTATTATCAGTAAACTAAAATAAAAATCTCCTATTTGCATAATATTTATTTGCTGGCAATTTTATTATATTTTTTTTGTATATCAAAAGATTCTTTATTTATTGTGAATAACTATTTTATCTGTTTGTTTCATTTTCAATTTAATTATCTTTGAAATCAAATAATTGAAGCGGATGTATTTCAAAGTTTTGCAAAAGGATAGTAAAACAAAAGCAAGAGCGGGTTTAATTAAAACAGATCATGGGGAAATTGAAACCCCAATTTTTATGCCTGTTGGTACAGCAGGAAGTGTAAAAGGAATACATCAAAAAGAATTAATTCATGACATAGAAAGTCAAATTATTCTTGGGAATACTTATCACTTATACTTACGTCCCGGAATTGACACAATTGAAAGTGCTGGAGGATTGCATAAATTCATGAATTGGAGTAAACCAATTTTAACTGACAGTGGTGGTTATCAAGTATTTTCATTAGCAGAGAACAGGAAACTAACTGCAGAAGGAGCTATATTTAAATCTCATATTGATGGGTCAAAGCATATATTTACACCCGAAAATGTTGTAGATATTCAACGTGTAATTGGTGCAGATATTATCATGGCATTAGATGAATGCGCTCCATATCCTTGCGATCACAACTATGCAAAAAAATCAATGGATTTAACACATCAATGGCTAACTAAAGGAATTGAACATTTTAACAATACTAAACCATTATATAATCATAAACAATATTATTTTCCAATTGTGCAAGGCAGTGTATATAAAAACTTACGGAGAGAATCAGCCGAATATATTTCAGGAACTAATTTACCTGGAAATGCCATTGGTGGATTATCAGTGGGCGAACCAGAAGAGGAAATGTATGAAATGCTTGAAATTGTAAACGCTATATTACCAGAAGAAAAACCAAGGTATTTAATGGGTGTGGGAACTCCGGTAAATATTCTTGAAGCAATATCACTTGGAGTGGATATGTTTGACTGTGTTATGCCTACGCGAAATGGCAGAAATGGCATGCTATTTACTATTAACGGTACTATTAATATCAGGAATGAGAAATGGAAAAATGATTTTTCACCTCTTGATGAAAATGGAAATTCTTTTGTTGATAAACAATATTCTAAAGCTTATTTACGTCATTTAATTATTTCAAATGAAATTTTAGGTGCTGTTATTGCTAGTAATCATAATTTAGCATTTTATTTATGGTTGGTTAATACAGCAAGAGAAAAAATTATATCAGGAGATTTTATCTTATGGAAAAATAGTATTATTGAAAATCTTAAAAACAGATTGTAATTAAGTGAAATATAATTTACATATAATTGATTATTACATTATTAAAAAATTTCTTGGAACTTTTTTCTATGCACTAATTTTAATTCTTGCCATTACAATTGCATTTGATGTTTCAGAAAAAGTTGATGATTTTATTGAATTACAATTACCATTTAAAAGAATAGTATTTGAATATTACCTGAATTGGATACCCTATTTTGCTAATTTATTTAGTTCATTGTTTGTTTTTATTACAGTAATATTCTTTACATCTAAAATGGCAGCGAATACTGAGATTATTGCAATTTTAAGCAGTGGTGTAAGTTTTGGCAGGATGCTTCTACCTTTTTTAACATCTGCATTTGTTATTGCAATATTATCTTTGTTGATGAGTTTATATATTATTCCTCCTGCAAATAAAATACGGCTTGATTTTGATAACACATATTTTAGAGCGCCTTATAGAAATTCGGAAAATGATATACATAAGCAAATAGAACCAGGTGTTTTTATTTATATGCAAAGTTACAGTACCCTTTCTCATGTAGGGTATAAATTCTCTATTGAAAAATTTGAAAATGGTGAATTGAAATCAAAGCTGTTATCGAATTATGCACGTTGGGATTCTACAAAAAATAAATGGTTACTATCAAATTATTACATTAGAAATATTGATGGCTTAGATGAATATATTGAAAAAGGAAAAAGAAAAGATACGACTTTAAATATCACTCCTGCTGATTTCAGCTCAAGAGTAGATGTTGTTGAAACGATGAATATATCTGAATTAAATCATTTTATTGATAAAGCCAGGTTACAAGGTGATCAAAACATCGTATCGTTTATTTTTGATAAACACAGCCGGTTTGCTTACCCTTTTTCAATATTAATACTTACAATAATTGGTGTATGTTTATCCTCAAGAAAAGTGAAAGGAGGTATTGGTTTAAATATTGGAATAGGGCTTTTGCTTAGCTTTTCGTACATAATTTTTATGAGGTTTTCTCAAATTTTTGCTCTAAGTGGTTCACTTAATCCAATATTTGCTGTTTGGATTCCGAATCTGTTATATTCGTTTATTGCATTAATATTATATTTAATGACTCCTAAATAAAGTCTTCAAATTTCATTTCTTTCACCTGAACACCTTTAATATTATTAAGCTCAATTATTAAGTTATCCATTTCGTATTTTTCACCAACAAGTTCTAAAATAATTAATCCTTTAATCTTTTTATCATCAACCGGATCAGCTACTCCCAGCCTGCTTCGAATAACATTACCATAAGATGATAGTATAAAATGCAGGGTGTTTGTATCTTGCATTTCATCATTTACTAAAATTCCTGCTACTTTAAAATCGTTTATTTTCATTTAATCATTAATATGTTTTGCGAAACTACTTTCCAAGTTATTAATATTTAAATCTCATATTTTTCACAACTAAGCCCTCAATGTTATTTAGTTTTTCTTCTAATCCATCCCATCTTAATTGATTTCCTTTTAATTGTAGCACAATTAAAGCATTTCTACTGCATTTTTCATCTGTTAATTCATGATATCCCATCCTGATTTTTATAACATCTGCATATTCACTTAATACTTCCTGGGTTTTACCTGATTCTTTAATTCTATCGATTACATTTATTCCTAATATTCTTAGTTCATTCATCTTATTAATTATTTATTTTATGAGACAAATAATAGCCTATTAAAAATATAAATCCCTTTGTCCGTTTTTGATCTTTTCCAATCGTTCTAATATTTCTTCTTTATATTTCTGATCATTCATTGCCACCAGGTTTTTCTCAATAACTTTCCATCCTTTTTCTACAGTTTCTGGTTTAGCATAATCAACCAAATATTCCGCTAGTGTTAAAATTGCATTTGGGGTACAAAATCGTTTTATAAAACCTGGCACAGAGAATTCCATAAAATGTTCACCAGTTCTCCCTTTCCTATAACATGAAGTACAAAACGATGGTAAAAATCCATTATCTAGTAATTCTTCAATAACTTCATCTAATGTTCTCGAATCATTAATTAGAAATTGTTCCCTATTTAAATTTTGAGACTCATTAAATGATTCAGAATAACTACCAAGTTCTATTTTAGTACCACCGTCAATTTGTGAAACTCCAAATTTAATTACTTCTTTACGAATATGCGGAGCTTCTCGAGCAGTAAGGATCAAGCCTGTATAAGGAACTGCTAATCTCAGTATAGCTACTAACTTTGTAAAATCAATATCACTCACTTTGTATTTAAAATCCATATTTAACATAGCTGCATTCTGCAATCGTGGAAAGCTTATAGTATGAGGGCCAACATTATAACAAGCTTCCAAATGATTTGTATGTCTAACCAAGCCTAATACCTCATATCTCCAATCATATAAGCCAAACAAAGCTCCAATTCCTACATCATCAATTCCTGCTTCTTGTGCTCTGTCTAATGCAGTTAATCTATTAATATAATCAGATTTCATACCACCCATATGATAACTTTCATATGAAAGCGGATGATATGTTTCCTGAAATACTTGGTATGTACCAATTCCGGCCTTTTTAATAGTTCTAAAACCCTGTATATCAAATGGTGCAGCATTAATATTTACCCTCCTTATTTCTCCATTTCCTTTCTTTACACTGTAAACAGTTTCTACAGATTCTTTAATAAATTCGGCAGAATAATCTTTATGTTCACCAAAAACTAATATCAATCTTTTTTGTCCATTCTCCTCCAATGCTTCCGTTTCATGAATTAATTCTTCGCTAGTTAACGTTTTTCTTACAGCCTCTTTATTGGATATTCTGAAACCACAATATTTGCAATCATTTGAGCATTTATTACCAACATATAATGGGGCAAACAAAACAATTCTGTTTCCATAGACTTTATCTTTTAGTTTTCTTGCACCTTCCTTAATCTCTTCAACTTGCTCTGGTTTATTTGCATTTATTAAAGTAGCTGTTTCAAATAGTGTAAGTCGCTCTTTATCTATTGATTTGGCAATGATATCTCTGATTCTAGATGTTGAGGGTTTAGCATTATTAATGAAATACCAAAGTTCATTAGGATCAATAAAAACCTCCATCCTTTTATCAGGGATACTCAACTTTTCAGGATTAAACTTCATTCTCTCTCTATAATTAAATTTCCTTCATTTTTTATTACTTCAATTACAAGTTGAAACGATAAAACCAATTAAATGTTAAAAGTAAACTAATGTAATTTAAAATATTTGAAAAGTAGATAAAATATAGTGATGAAGGTAAAAAATAATGCGATATTATGTTTACAAAATTGGTCTTTACAAATTTTCATCAAATAATTTAACAAAATAGGATACTTTCTCCAGCGAAGTTATCATATCATATTCTTCTAGAAATACATAAGGTGGAACATTTAAAAGAACCGATGTAAAATTTAATATTCCTTTTATCCCTGATAAAACCAATTTATTTGCTACATCATCTGCCTGTTCAAGGGGAACGGTTATTATTCCAATTGAAATATTTTTCTCCCTAATAATTACTTCCAGGTCATTTAAATGGTGACAATATACTCCGGCAATCACTTTATTTACCTTATCGGGGTCAATATCAAATGTGGCAATAATATTTAATTTTGGCCTTTTTCCACTAAAATATGCTGTAATTGCTCTTCCTAAGTTACCAATTCCTATTACTGCAACATTCAATCCTTTTTCAGTATCTATAATATTTCCAATAACGCTTATCAATTCTTTAATTTCATAACCTTTCTTTATTACACTTGAGTAACCAATAAGCATAATATCACGTCTGACTTGAACAGCAGTGATATTGTGTAAATTAGCCAATTCATGTGAATAAATATAAATTTTTCCTTTGGAAAGAAGATTTAATAAGGTGCGGCGATATTCGCTCAACCGTTCAATTGTTTTTTCAGGTAATTTATTTATCATTCAATAATGCTTGAATTCCAATTATACAACAATACAAAATTGTTATTTTTTTAACAAATTACAAGAAAAATTGAAATTAGATATGTATAAAAAGAAAAATAATATAAAAAATCTTATATAAAATAATATTTGATTTTCTTCTTCAAAGTGTATAGATTCAATTTATTATAAGTTTTTTCTTAATTAGTAAATTATTATTCATTTCAATATATAATAAAAATAATCCATCAACTATTCCAGAAACATTAATATTAACATTTTTTGTATTTCCATAGATAGAATTAAAAACTGATTTACCGTCGATTGAATAAATTGAAATTTGTTTAATAGACTCTTCTGCTTTTATAGTAAAATTTGAGGTAGCTGGATTCGGGTAAATTATCAAGTTAATATCATTTACTAGTTGAATACCATCAGTTGTATCAATGGTATCAATAGCTTCAGGTTCTTGTCCATTTGAGAACATAATTGTACCCATCATAGCAGGAATATCCCAGGCATGATGTTCATTATCATGCCAGGCAAGGGCAGCTTCTCTTCCATCTCCATCGTTATCTAATATTTGTAAATCAAATCCCATTAACTGATTATTAATTTGTCCTTTAAAGCCAAGCTCAATTAAAGGAAAAACCACTTCCAATGTCCTAATATTATTATTAACTACTAATGAAAAATCAACAGTTGGAGGTACCCAAGTATTTATACCAACTCGTCCTGTAATATTCGAACTTTTTACATTAAACCTGAACTGATAACAATCATTAGTAAACTGATCATCTTTTGAATTATCTAAATCAAAATAAATTTCAAATCCGTCATTTTCCCATTCATTTGCAGATTCATCACTAATACTATCATCAATAGCCTGAGCAAAAATAAATAATGAATCCTCATGCCAGAATGCTTTAAAGAAACCACTGCAATCTAAAGAATCAGGATAAATATCACCATCAATTAAATAAGTTATGGCATTTTCAGCTAATGTATCCCATATTGGTTCAGCAAAACCATCAATAACGCAAGTCCCATTTGAGTATTGAAAAATTGCAGTATCAGCTACTTGGGATTTAAGGCCAATTTTAATTACCAGGACAAAAGCGATAGCTATTAAAAATTTCTTTCTGTAGTTATTTTTCATCTTAAATTTTCTCATTTTAGTAAACTATTCTAATCATACAAAAGTGTTTAAAGTATGATAAAAGATTGTAATCTAATTTTTTAGAATAATTATTCTAATTTTATAAAATCATCTTTATCTGCAATTCTTTCAAGCTCAGAACCTATGGGCATGGTAAGATAAGGAATAATCGCCGGATCGTAATTTGCAATTGTATTTACATCAAATATCATACTATTTTTTTCATCATCAATATATTCCTGAGTTTCGTCGCCAGCAAGGAAACGCCATCCACTGTCTTCTTTTTCTTCAGGCCTGTCCCTGTACATAAATCCAACTTTTTCACCATCAACAGTTATTCGATCAGAAACAAAACCGTAACCCATCGGGTTAATTAATGTCTTAATATCTTCTGACTTTAATTTATATTTATTTGATGCCATATAATTATATAATTTGCCTAAAATACTATTTTAATTTGTTTTCAATTAAAATATCTTTAATAATTTATTCCGGGTTAGGTTGTAGAATTATCTTTTTTGATCCATAGTAAAGAAGCATTGTAATTGCTGTCATAAAAATATGGCTTATATCAACATGGTTAAACCATTTACTAAAGCCCCATTCATTTAAAAATATGGTTCCTGATACAATTGCAACTGCAACAGAAAGTAAAAATATATAACTTCCATTACTTTTTGTTTTTCGATAAACATAAAAATGAAAACTTGCAACCACAACTAAAAGCCCATATGACATATGGACCATTACATAATAAAAGTTGAGTGTGTAAAATGACACAAACATAAAAGTAAGTAATTCAATAATATTTAACCATAAAAAAAATATTCCGAGTTTTGGACTAATAATCTTCCTGGCATATTCTATGGCTGAACGCTCAAGCGAAGCAACTGCTACCATGCTTACAAACCAAGCAGGTAATTTCCATGAAAATGAAAATAAATATAAAAATCCATGACCAATAATTCCCCCATGAAGTGTGGCTAGCCCCATTCCTGCAAAATAAAATAGTAAAAAAGTTTTTATTTTGTTTTTTTCTGGCAGATTATATAATTGGTAAAATGCCCATATGCAAGCCAGGGCAACAACTACATCAGTAAAAGCCGTTACAGGTTCATTAATAACAATATTGAATATTTCAATATCTGGCTGTATTAAATCCGGATTTTTTATTCCCCAAGCCACTTTTAATTATACTATTTTAATTCAACTTATTAGAAATTAATAAACTGAAGCAAAATAACATATTTAACAGAAATATTTATCTGTTATCAGTTTTTTTTAAAGCATCTAATCGTTGAAGTAAGGTTGGATGCGAATAATTAAAAAATACAAATAATGGATGAGGTGTGAGATTGCTTAAATTTTTAACCGATAATTTTATTAATCCTGAACCAAGTGCAATCCCTTTATTGTGTTCAGCAGCAAATTTATCAGCCTGGTATTCATTTTTTCTTGAAAAAACGTTAACGACCAATCCAATAATAATTGAAATTGGACTATATAATATACCAAAAGCAATTAATCCAAGATGAAAACTCGGTTGATCAGAATTTAAAGCTTTAGATAAAATAGGATTCCCAATAAATAATGAAAGAATATAAAGTGTTAATCCAGTTTGGAATGTAGAAAATAACATCATCCATAAGGTGTGTTTTTTCTTGTAATGTCCAATTTCATGAGCTAAAACAGCCACGATTTCTTCTTCAGTTAAGTCATTTATTAAAGTATCGAAAAGCACGATTCTTTTTTTTGGGCCCAATCCACTAAAATAGGCATTTGCCTTGGTCGATCTTTTGGATCCATCCATCACAAATACATTATCAAGTTTAAAATCAACCTTTTTACAAAATTCTTGAATAGCATTTCTTAAACTTCCTTCTTCAAGTGGAGTTTGTTTATTAAATAATGGAACAATTAAGGAGGAATAAAACATAACCATAAAAATGCTGAAGAAAGTGGCTACTATCCAGGCATAAATCCAAAACATATCAGTTGTTTTATAATAAAACCATACAATTAATGCAAGTAATCCACCTCCAATTATTGCCCCTAACAACCATCCTTTAAGTTTATCCAGAAAGAATGTTTTAATTGTCGTTTTATTAAAGCCGAATTTTTCTTCAATCACAAATGTGTCATAAAGTGAGAAAGGAGTATTTATTAAATCCGAAACAAACATCAATAGAGCAAAAAATACTAGAGGAATAATAATATAATGCTCGAAGTAATTTCGGGTTAAATTATCAACAAAAGCAAATCCTCCAAGAAAGAACATAAGCAGCATTATTACTAGGCTAAATGTACTAGTTATTAATGAAAACTTATGATTTACCTTTTCATAATCCTGCGATTTTTGGTATTTCTCAGCATCATATATATCTTTTAATACATCGGGTAGTTTATTACTCCACCGGGTAGAATTTAAATACGCCAAAATTCTTTCAAGGATAAATCCGAAAAGCAGAATTCCGATAATGATATAAAATACTGAATTATACATAAATATTATTTTAGGCAAAACTAATATATTGTTTGGTTTTTATTATAAATTTTCTACATGATAAAAAAAAATAATGAAAATACATTCATAAAAATCTAAATGAATGTTTCCTTTATTTCATCATTATTAATAAGCTCCCCGTAATATAAACTACTACCCACCAGATATACGCAAAACGGGAATAAAGATGTACCTTCTTTGAAACTTCAGAGTTTAATCCGTTTTTTAAATAAATCTTCCAAATTAAAGTTAAATCAATCATCATAGCAATTAAACCTGAATAACCAATAAACCCATGAAAAGTAAATGGCGTATTTGTTGATCCTATGATCATACAAATAGTGGCAGTCATATCCAATATCAATCCAATACTTAAAAACCAAAGTACCGTTTTAGAGATTATTTTTCTTCTCTGTTCCGTTATTATTCCTATTGAATAGGAAATTAAGGCCAGCGTAACAATACTGGCCCCGATCATACTTATTATTCTCATATAAATAATTATTCAAATGAGGTTGTGCCATCTTTCTGGTAAACATAATCAATTGTATAATGACCTGATTTACCTTCATCATTATAATAATTTCTCACAACCATTTTAGCATATTTACCATCAGCTGTTTTTATAACAAATACATTATTTGATATGGTATATTGATGTGTTGTCATATCTAATGTTCCCCATGTATAAGAAATTACTGAGCTTCCAGGAACAGGAATAGCTGGAATATGCATAGGATCATCTGCGGCTCCAACTAAAACAGTATCATCAACAGCAAAACCTGTTGTAGGAGCTTCTTTGTAGCTATCAAAATCAACAGCTTCAGCATTAAAAACTCCACCATTTCCTGAGCCAGATGTTCCACTATTTGTTCTGAAAGCATGGCGCATTGATCCCAAATCCCAACTTGTAGAATTAGCAGGATCATCCTCTGTTACTAAACCTCCTGTTGAAAATGAAAAATATACCCAATCGGCATAGCTGCTTGCATCAATTTTAACTGTTGTCACGTTTAAATCATTATCGTCATTATCTTCTTTATCGCATGATATTAGCATTAATGACATTGCAATTAAAATTGCTAAAAATTTAGTTGTTTTTTGTACCATAATATTAGTTTTAATGTTAAAATTTATTAT
>CAZBZX010000094.1:0-12387 GCA_964496465.1 uncultured Bacteroidales bacterium | reverse complement strand
TTTGCGAATAAATTGGTATATTTTACCTTTATTAATGGCTTGAATAATATCCTGAACATCAGTATAAGCTGTTAAAATGATTCTATAAACTTTTGGAAATTCTTTTGCCGACAATTCAAGTAACTGAACGCCAGTCATTTTTGGCATTCTTTGGTCAGAAATTAAAACTTTAATTTGATTATTTCTAAGAATTTTTATCCCCTCATCAGCAGAAGATGCTAAAAATATATTATAATGTTTTTTAAAAACATATTTAAATCCTGATAAATTTTCTTTTTCATCGTCGATATATAATATATTATCTTTTATTTCTGGCATAGAATTGTAAATATATACTTTTTATCCTTTAAATATTCTTTTCAATTTATAATTTTATATGTAATTTATGACAAATTCAATTATACAACAATGGACATTATTTTTTAAAACTTAATTGGAATCAACACCCTAAATGTTGTTCCATTATTTAATTCGCTTCTTACTTGAATATCACCTTTATGCTTTTTAACAATGCTATAAGCTATTGAAAGGCCTAATCCAGTCCCTTCTCCAACTTCTTTTGTAGTATAAAAAGGTTCGAAAATCTTTTCTTTTATTTCATTTGACATTCCACAACCATTATCCTTAATAGTAATTACTACAAAATCCTTATTTCTGTATTTTTCTATATTTGTTGAGATATATATAGTTCCTTTATTATTAATAGCCTGTACAGCATTTACAAGAATATTTAAAAACACCTGATTCATTTTACTTGCAATGCAATCAATAGGTGGAATTTTTCCATATTCTTTAATAATTTCAATCCTGTCTTTATGATGTTTTCCTAAGAGAATTAATGTTGAATCAATAGTATTATTAAGATCAACTTGTGTATAATGGTCTTCATCCATTCTTGAAAAAGTTCTTAAACTATTTACAATTTCTTTTGCTCTATCAACACCTAATTTTATATTAACAGTAAGTTCATTAAATCCTTTAAGTATCTCATCATAATCTAGCTGCTCCTTAAGTTCGTTAATACTTCTAAGCTTCGAGTTAAAATTGTCATTATCAATTTCATTATATTCTGCAAGTAATACTGTGGTATCATCTATTAATAGTTTTAAACCTTCAATGCTAGAACTAATGTAATTAATTGGATTATTAATTTCATGGGCAATTCCTGAAGTTAATTGGCCGAGCGAGGCCATTTTTTCGGCTGCAACTAATTGAGATTGAGTATTTTTAAGCAGCTCAAGAGCTTCTTCGGCTTTCGCTTTTTGTTTTTCTAATTCAATATTTGATTTTTTAAGCGTTATTGCTTGTTTCTGCAGTTCATCTGCTTTTTCCTCGACTTCTATACTCTTTTTTATAATTTTATCTTCTGCGTCCTTTATTGCCGTAATATCAGTATCAATGGCTACAATTTTAATTACCTGGTTATTTTTATTTACAATTGGTGTTATTGTTGATTGCAGCCATTTTTTAACACCACTTTTTGTAATTATATTCGATTCATAATTTATCGCTATTTTATTTGCAATACAGTTCTCAAATATTTGTTTCGAATTTGTATTAGTACTAGCAGTGATAAAGTTTTTTCCCGACTTTTTCTCAAATTCATCTAAAGTATAACCAAACATTCTAACAAATCCTTCATTAACCCATTCAATATCACCTACTTCATTCATTATTACTACAGCATTATCTGTTTTTTCAGCAACAATTGACAGTTTTTCAAGTTCGAAATTTGTAATTTTCAATTGTTTAGCCTGCAATTCAATTTGATTTTTTTGATTATTAATTTGAATATTTCGCTTTTCTAACTCAATATTTCTCTGTGCTTTGATTTGATATATACGATAAATATTAATAGCTAAAATAATCACTAATAGTAAAAAGGCGATTATTACAATAAGAAAAATCCGTTGGGATTCTATCTTAACATTTTGCTGATTAAGCACTTCCTCTTTACTATGTATTTCAGTTGTTAAAGCTTCCAATGAATCTATCGTTAACTCAATTTCAAATTGTTTATTTAATAATAATGAATCTAATTTTAAGTTTTCATTATTCTTTTTATATAATGCAAAAGATGATGAATCAAGTAACTGTTTTTGAATAATTCTCTGACTTTCCAAAGTTTTTACTGCAGTTTCTAATTTATTAAGGTTTTCTTTGTGGTCATCTATCGTTTTAACCTGATAATTAATTATTTCATTTAATGATTCAATATCGCTGTATAATTTATTTAATCTATTTGTCAATTTTTTTACTTCCTCTTCCTTTTCAAAAAGTTCTTTACTTAATTTCTCCGAATATTCTCTTTCACTTTCTAATGATTTTTCTGTCTCCTTATATAATTCTCTTACATCTAATTCAGTTCCACCCAATAGTAATAATTTTGGAGATATTCCAAGTTTTATATCATTAATGTTTTTAGAGTTCAACTCAAACTGCACTTTATTGTTTTCATCATGAATGAAATTAATCATAACTTCTCTTTTATTCATGTGCCTATCACTAATTAGTAATATTGAATCCATCTTACATAAGTTTAATAATTTAGTGATATCATCATTTCTTTCATAATCAACATAAAGAATGTCTGTTTTAAAAATTTCAGTATGATTTATAAATTTATAAATAGCAATTTTTCTATTATTGATTCTATTTCCTTCGAGTTTACTAATAGAATTTAACATAGCTGGGTCATCACCGAATAATCCAATTTTAAATGTATCAGGATCTGAAAAATTATTCCATGTAATATATTTACAAAATTTATAGATTAATGCAGCTTTAACATTAGCATCCGTTATCTCTTGCGCTGTAACGTTATTAAATAGTAGTATTAATGTTATGATATAAAAAAACTTAATTCGAGATAGCATTAATTTACATTTTTTACAAAATAGTAAATTTACACAAATATTCAACTTTAAACCTTTAAGAAATAAGTCTTTTTAAATATTCACCTCTTCTTTTCCAATCTTCTTTAATACTGAAAAAAGGTAGTCATTGTCTGATTCAGAACGAATAGTAAGTCTTAAATAATCTTTCTTTTCCAAATTAGGAGTTTTTATTAATGATGCGAGTATTCCTTCCTTTTTTAATTTTAAGTTTAATTCAATATCCGATAATATGCAATGCTTTAAAATAAAAATATTGGTTGATGAAGGAATAAAAATAAATTCTTTCAAGGTTCTTAATTTAGCAAATAGTTTTTCCTTTCTTTTATTTACATTTTGTCTGGTTTCTTCAAGAAAGGCTTGATCTTTCAAGGCAATTCCAGCAATATTTATTCCTACCTGAGATATAGGAAAATGATGTCTATGAAGTAATAATGCTTTTACAATATCATTTGAAGAGCACATTAAATACCCGAGTCGAATACCTGCAAGTCCATAACCTTTTGAAAATGTACGCAATACCATTAAATTATTATATTCCTTTATGTATTTGACTGCTGAGTTTTCTGGTCCACCAATAAATTCTGCAAATGCTTCATCAATTACGATAAATACATTATGAGAACAAGTTAACTTTATTATTTCTTCTAATATTCTTCCGTCTATATATTGTCCTGTTGGATTTGAAGGATTTGATAACCAAACAATTTTAGGTTTAAATTTTATAATTAAGTCATTAAATTCCCAAAGAATATCATTTGTCCATTTAAAATTATTTTGCTCATCTAATGGTAAAAAAATGGGTGTGGCTCCCATTCTTTCAGAATAATTTTCAAAAAGAAAAAAATCCGGAACAGGCATTAAATACATATTATTATCATCAAAAAACACACGGGTAATTAAATCGAGTATCGAATCCAATCCAGTACTTATAACAATATTTTCCCTTTTTATAGAATACAGACTAGCAAGGTTTTTTCTTAATTCTCTGTGCGTTATATCAGGGTATTCATTAATTTTAGTAAATAATGATTTGTTATTGTATAATTCTCCAAGAAATTTGGTAATACTTGGAGAAAAACCGTCAATATTTTCTCCTAAATCAAATCGATAAACTTTTGATAAATTATACTTTCTTTTAATTTCATTAATTTCAGCACTTGTAGACTTTGATTTATCGACATAGCCATTTATCTGATCAAGCATAGCCTGTTTAGTAGCTTGATTAAAAAACTTATAAGTTTTTGTTATCATTTTTTGAAGAAAGCATTAAAAGAGTCACAAAGCGTGTAACAATGAGCAAATATATACAAGATTTCAATAAAAACAACTTTATATAATTGCAAATTAAAAATACTCTAATTCATATTAAAACTATTTCTCGCTTTTTACAATTCAGATTTTTAATTAAAAATTTTATGATTATGTTAGTTTTGAATATATAATAGATCCTTGTTAGGAATTATATTAGATATTATTACATTTTCCTTATACAGATTTTTTAATATGGCATTTAATATTATAGCTGGTCCATTTTCTTTTCTCACATCCGCAACAGGAAGATTGATCTCTTTTTCAATGGTTCTAATATTTTCTTTCCCTATAGTACAAACTGCAACAACATTATATTTGTTTCCACCCGGAAGATATAAACTTTCAATTAATTTTATCTCCCTGTTTATTTCACACATTTTAAAAATTTCAGAATTACCATATGCAGCATGGTACTTTCTTTTTGGATCATGAACTAAAACAACAGCATGAGGATTGCTAGCATGTAATAATGTTAACACAGTTGATCCTCCGTAATGCATTAATGATGCTTGTCCTTCCAAAAAAATTAAATCAAATCCTTTTTTATCTAAATCAACAATGAGTTTTTCAACTGCTCCAGCAGAATAGTTTGTTGAAATAGCATCAAAAATTATCCCATCATCGCATCCTATCATTATTCCTGTTTGTCCAGTTGCTGCAAAGGCAGCTTTTAAGCCCCGTTTTTTTGCTTCGCGAACAAGTTCAACAGCAGCTGTTCTTTTTCCAAGTCCACAATCCGTACCTGTTACATAAATAACTTTTGCTTTAATATTTGAGATACTTCCATCCGGCCAGCGACCAACCCTAGGTACATCTCTTAAATCAATTAGTTTAACATTATTTTCTTCTGCCAAGTTTACCAGCTCAGGCAAATCTTTTAAAAATTTAAAGGAAGAATTAATTATATCAAGCTTATGAGTTATACAAGACTTAATATCATTTAAATTGGTGATATCAGGATCACCAATTAATATCATTACTTTTGGTTTTAAAAGAAAAGTTTTCTTTATATCATTAAATATTGGAACTGTTTTGGTTACACCAGGACATATTTTGCTAGTATCCTGACCAACTTTATGTTTATCAATTAACGCTACAGTATCAAATACAGTACTGTGCATTAATATTCCATGTACTGATTTTCCAAGGATTTCACCCACATAACCATGTGCAAGTATAATTGCAGGTGTATTACAATAAATATCTTGCAGCATAATTAAGAAATATTAATAAAATTTATCACCTACTACCTAGTTAAAAAAAATTGGCTGACAAATATAATATTTCTTTTAATTAATTTATTTTTAATAAGTAAAATATTTTTTAATCTGTATAATTTATATATAATAAACAACAACTGAGAAAGTAGAATTTAGAAATGTTTTAATAAATATATTGAGTTAAATTAATAGAATAGAACTTTAATGTATTTATTGCTTTTCTAATATATAATAAGTTTTTCGATCATTATTTTCTTCTACTGAAATACAATCAATCACATAATACTTCCTTTTATTTAAATATTCTGAGAAAATCTTTCTACTCTCCATTCTATATTTTAAAGCTAGTTTAAAATCCTGTTTTTTAAGTTGTTGAAAGTGAATTGGTATTTCAACAAGGACTAAATCAGAATGTGGCATTTTATTTAAAGAAACAATAGGATTATTATCAATAATCTCTTTTGCATTAATTAAATACTTTTTCTCAATTTTTTTTATAGTCCGTTGGTTATTGAATTCCCAATTTATTGCAAACTTATCAATAGGAATGTAGTTTTTATCTGTAATATTAGCAACTTTATAAGCCTCCTTTTCATATTTAACAGCTTTAAAACCAAGATTATGAAAAAATAAATATGCAAGATTAGATTCAAGAGGATCTGTAATACAATACATATTAGTTAAATTTTTTGAAATAGCCAATTCTCTATATTTCTTAAACAAACTAAATCCTAAACCTTTATTCTGATAATCTTTATCAATTCCCATTATAATTACATATATTGAATTATCAATAAAAGTTGCTAATCCAATTATAAATCCAATTAACTTTAATTCGTCATTTTCATTAGAAAATAACCCAAGTGAAATTCCAATGGGAGGATTATTCCTTGAAATTAATTTAAGAATTAGGGGAGATATTAAATCGACTTCTGATAACCCAAAAACATTCTTTTGTAATTGTATACATTGATTAAAATCTTCTTCAGACATTAATTCTTTATAAATAATGTTCATATTGTCCAAATCATTTTAGCCATTTCCAAGTCCTACATTTATCATCCGGTAATTTAATTATTTTATTCATATCCCATTCAATAAAATACTTATTATCGATACTAGAATCCAATAATTCTACCTCTTGTGATATCCAATGTCGATTATTAAAGTTTGTAAAATCTAATATCTCATCAATTAATTGCTTTTTTAAGGTTTGATCAAATTGATATAACATAAAAGAGTTTAATACAATAATTTCATAATCGTTTTCAGTTAATTTTAATACTTCACTTAATTTTGTAAAACCTATTGCAGATGATTTCATTAATTGAAAATTATTCCCTTCTTTAATACTTTCTATATAACTTTTAATGAGCTTTGCATCTTCAGGTAAAGAAAAGCAAGCTATTAACCAATCTTTATCTGGAGGATCAATATCAATACCTAAATAATAATCAATTTTTTTAGCCTTACTTGGTATTTTTTGATCTGTGTGAAAATATATTTTTTTATTTATTAAAAATTCATCAGGATTAAGTAATATGTGACCAATTAATCCATAAGAAGCGCCTAACTCTATAACACAAATTGGTTTATTACTTGATTTATTCCCTAAAACCTCCAAAAGTGGTAATCCTCTTTCTAATATATTTCCTTGTACTCTCTTATTTATGGATATATTAAATAATTCTTTATAATTCTCTTTTATATAGTGTTCAAACCCAGATGTTTTTTCAAAATTATTTATAGCATCTATATCTTTTGTCAGAAATCGAATTGCTGAAAGCAATACAAGTATTGCCTCCACAGGAGTTTTGCTTGATTGATTTAATACTTCATTAATAAAATTCAGTGTGGTTTCATTTTGAAATTCCTTAATAAGATACTCACTATATACATAACTGCCTTTTGCAAACACTACTTTTACAGTATCAATGATACTTTCAGAATAATTGATCATACAATACTTTTTTACTTTAATGAATATATTATACTTAAAATTATTTGGCGTCCTGATTGAGGTGGTTGATTATAATGTTGATTATCTTGCGAATAATACTTTTTATCAAGCAAATTATATGCTGAAAGACTAATATTAAAATTTTTAACAAGATTATCTATTTGGAGAGTCGAATTAATAATTGTATAATTACCTATTGTATTTTCTACTTCATCATTTGTGCCAATAATTTTAAATCTACTCATCTCACTACGATAAATCATATTAATATTTAAATTAAAATACTTAAAAAATTTATAATTTACTCCAGCATTAAATTTATGTGGAGCCACATCCGGATGGTTATATGTAGTGTCTATTCCATTCACTAGGTCGGAATTAACAGATTCGGTAAATGAGTAATTAATATAAGAATAAAAATTCTTTCCTAATATTAATTTATTCTCGTATTCAACTCCTGTCGAAGTGTTCTCACCAATATTATAATACTTATTGTTAGGATCAATTTGAATTAATTGGGCTGAATATATCATATCTGTTAATCTATTTCTATACAAACTGATAGTATGTGTCATTTTTTGATACCTGTAATTGAATGCCAACTCTAATGTATTTATTATTTCAGGTTTTAGATCCTTATTACCAATTGCATATCCTAAAGTTACGTATTGATCAGCAGGTGCAGGAGCTCGATAAGCTCTTCCGTATAATAATTTTAAATTTGCATTTTTAATTGGTTCTAATACTAAGCCAACCCTTGGATTAATTACCCCCCCTATCTCACTATCTAAATCATATCTACCCCCATATGTAATCCCAATCTTATTAACTGGATACCATACATTTTGAATAAAAAACGCAATGTTATTGTAGTCATGTTCATTATTTTCAAACCATCCTGGTTCATATATAACCTGATTATCACGACCAATACCTTGTAATGGAGCAAATGTAACCATATCAATATTAGAAGTTATTGTCACATCTTCAACTCCATGTATATCAGCCTGAAAACCAAACAACAAGTCATTATTTGGGCTTAGTTTATATTTAAGTTCAGTTTCAATACCATATAAATATTCTTGAGAATGAGGTGTATAATAAATTCCTTCAGTGTAGGCAGGATGAACATCTGGTTTCATTTGTTCAATATCTTCAGTATATCCGGAATTATGACCAAATATTTTAGTATGAATAGATAAATTTGAACTAATATTATCTTGAAAGGAAATAGAATAACTACCAATTTTATTATAAATATTTGTTTGAGTAAATAATGCACCCCCTTTTAAATCTAAATACATTGCAGAAAGCAAAAATTTACCATATCCTAATTTTGTATTCAACCATAAATTATCACGGTATAAATTCCATTTCGCAGGAATTCCTGATCCTTCATCAAACTTCACATCTGTGACATCTGTATTTAATTGGCGAATAGCAATCGATGCATTGAGTTTATTTTTATTATACCCTAAATAACCTGATAGAGATTTTGCATTAAATGTACCAATTGAACTTTTAAGTAATAATTTTTCATCAGAATTTCCATCTTTAGTAATAATGTTAATAACTGCACTAAAAGCATTTCGTCCATATAATGCAGATCCAGGCCCTCTAATAATTTCAATCCTTTCAATTATATCTAAATTAATATCATATCCCCAGGCAGCATAACTACCATAAAATATTTGATTAAAAGGAACTCCGTCAATCATAATTAATAATTTAGAAGTAATCCTTGAGTCTTTTACCCCTCTTACTCCTATATTATAATAACCTGCGTAACTTCTGGTAAGCTCAAACCCGGGTATTGTTTGTAAAACATCTTCCATCTCCCTTGCTCCCATATTTTGAATATCATCAGCAGTAATTACTGAAACGATAGATGGAGCTTCACTTAGTTTTTGACTTGATTTTGTTGCAATAGATACTTGTGTATTAATTAACTCTTCAATAGACATATCGAATAATGCTGTCATTGTTGTGTCTTCACTTTCTGCATATAATTGATACACAGAAAAAAACAAAAATAATGGAAGCAGAAGTGCAGGCTTCAAACAGTTTTTCATTTATTTAGGTTTTTAGGTATAATGGCAATATAGTAAAAGAAATAAAAAAACACAATAATTAATTAATAGATTAATAAATAAAACCTGATTATCATCATTTTAAAAATTAAAAATTATTGTGTAATTTAAATCTTTCAAATGCATTAAATATATTATTAATTAAAAAATTAACTAATGAAAAATCAAACTGTTTATATTTTAACATTGATCTTATTAACTCTTTTAACATCTTGCAATACTATGAATAAAACTGATATCAGTAATAATCCTTTAATTAACGATTTTAAAACTCCGTACCAGGTTCCGCCTTTTGAAAAAATTAAAAATAAGCATTTTGAACCTGCTTTATTGGAAGCAATGAAGCAACATTTGAAAGAAATTGATGATATAGCAAATAATACTGAAGAACCAACATTTGAAAATACAATAGAAGCTTTAAATTATTCTGGGGATTTATTAGACAAAGTGGCAAATGTATTTTACAATCTTAATTCATCACACACCAATGATAGTTTGCAAGAGTTAGAAATAAAAATATCACCTCAATTTGCAAAACATGAAGATGATAAGCTTTTAAATGAAAAACTATTTTCTAGAATTAAAACAGTATATAATAAAAAAGATGGTTTAAATTTATCAACAGAGCAGAATATGCTTCTTGAAAACATTTATAAAGAATTTGTAAGAAGTGGCGCCAACTTATCAACTGAAGATAAGAAAAAATTGCGTAAAGTAAATGAAGAATTAGCCTCATTAAAAGTAAACTTTTCTCAAAATGTGTTAAAGGAAACAAATAATTTTAAACTTGAAATTACAAACAAAGATGATTTATCTGGATTACCAGAATCAGTTATTTCAGCTGCTTCAGAACAGGCTGGCGAAGATGGAAAATGGGTATTTACAATTGATAAACCAAGTATGATACCTTTTTTACAGTTTTCAGATAAAAGAGAACTACGAGAGAAAATATTTAAAGCTTATATTAATAAAGGAGATAACAATAACGAATACGATAATAAAAAAAATGTTAAAGATATTATAAATCTTAGAATTCAAAAAGCTAATCTTATAGGCTTTAAAACCTTTGCAGACTATGCGTTGGATGACAGAATCGCCAAGAAACCTGAAAATGTATATAATTTGCTGGATAAAATTATGAAGCCTGCCCTAAAGGTTGCTAAAAAAGAAGCAGAAGAACTTCAAAAACTAATTTATAAAGAAGGAACTGATTTTAAATTAATGCCTTGGGACTGGTGGTATTATTCTGAAAAAGTTAGGGCTGAAAAATATAACCTGGATGAAGAAATGCTTCGGCCTTATTTTAAGCTTGAAAATGTAAGAGATGGAGCTTTTGAAGTGGCAACAAAATTATATGGCATTACGTTTAAAAAATTAAATGAGATTCCAATATACCAGGAAGATGTTCAGGCTTTTGAAGTAATTGATAATGATGGAAGCCATTTAGGAATATTATATATGGATTTTTTCCCAAGACCTAGTAAACAAGGTGGGGCCTGGATGAGTGCTTACAGAAAACAATATAGGGTAAATGGTAAAGAATTTAATCCGGTTATTACCACAAATTTTAACTTTTCAAAACCAACAGGAAACAAACCTGCATTACTGAGTTATGAAGAAGTTGAAACTCTATTTCATGAGTTTGGTCATGCGTTACATGGGTTATTATCTGATTGTAATTATCGTGAATTATCAGGCACAGATGTAAAAAGAGATTTCGTTGAATTACCATCTCAAATTATGGAAAACTGGGCCAATGAACCTGAAGTATTAAAAATGTATGCTAAACATTATGAGACAGGCGAAACAATACCGGAAGAATTAATTAATAAAATTCAAAACAGTGTATTATTTAACCAGGGATTTATTTCTGTAGAATATCTAGCGGCCTGTTATTTAGATATGGATTGGCATACCTTAGAAAATGCTGATAATATTAATGTAATTGAATTTGAAAATAAGTCTATGCGAAATGCAAATTTAATTCCTGAAATTGTGGTTCGATATAGAAGTACTTATTTTTCACATATTTTTGATAGTGACTATTCAGCAGGTTATTATAGTTATATTTGGGCAGAAGTGCTAGATGCCGATGCATTTGATTCTTTTAAACAAAAAGGACTGTTTGATCAGGAAACTGCTAAATCATTCAGAGAAAATATTATATCTAAAGGTGGAACAGTTGAACCAATGGAATTATATATACGATTTAAAGGAAAAGAACCAAGTGTTGAACCTTTATTAAAAAACCGGGGGTTAATTTAAATAAAATAAAAGGCAGGAATTTGTAACTCCTGCTTTTTTTAAAATTACCCATAAAACTAAAACCACCCAAATTTAAATGATAAAAATCCTCCCGGACTAGTAAAATCACTATTACTATATCCATCAAGGTCTAATCCATAAACCATGCGATAATTTGCGCCTACACCTAATCTCATAAATTTTGTAATATTCATTTCAAGCTCAAGTATTGGATTTAAAACAAAAATCCTACTTGAATAACTAGTTAATGACGAATTATAGGGTTGTGAAAAAGGGAAATCATTCTCATCAACAATATCTTCAGATAAATAAACATTTCCCCATCCAGTTTGAACATGAATCACAGGATGTATCGGAAATTTACCAGCAATTATATAACCTACCCAAAAACCTCCAAAACCCATTGATATCTTATAATTTTCATATCGATTTTCCTGATTAACTCCTGTTAAATATTGCTTTGCCTCAATAATATTAGTATTTCCATTTCCAAAACCACCAAAAAGAAGCTTATCATTAAGTATTACAGCTCCACCACCGCCCATAAAATGTACAAATTGTCCATCAATAGTAGAAAAAGTCATAAAAGGACCACCAAAACCTCTGATTTTTGTTATTTCAAGATTATTTAAAATTGTTTTAAA
>CAZBZX010000093.1:7645-12421 GCA_964496465.1 uncultured Bacteroidales bacterium | reverse complement strand
TACTTATGATTTTTTTGGTAACATTAGTGTATTAGCGCAATATTATTATGAATCCTTTAATATGCAATGGAGTATAAATTACAAGGAATATAATTATTATTCTATTCATAGTCCGGCAGCCAAGCCAACAGACATTAATGAGCATAATGAAACTAAGTTAATAATATACCCAAATCCTGCTAATGAATTTTTAACAATTGATAATCAAAATAATAATAGCTCTGTAATTAGTATTATTGAAATAAATGGAAAATCTGTAAAAACAATAATGCTCAATCCTGGTAAAAATATAATTGACTTAAATAATTTACCAAAAGGAATGTATATAATTAAAAATGATAATTTAACAATAATTCAAAAGTTAATTATAGAATAGGAAATTGTAATAATCAATGCCAAATTGGCTTAAATCTAAATCTTGTATGGTTTTTGTTTGTAATTTTACTTATATAAACAAAAACCATTTTTAATTGAAAGGTTTACAAGCATATAAAAAAGAGCCTATAACTGAGAAACAGCATATTGTACATAGTATAATTTTCCCTGCTTTATTTATTTTATTATTATGGATTATTAAGATATTCGAACATGAGTTTAACTGGGATATACATATACTAGGTGTATATCCAAGAAACATTAAAGGATTAATAGGAGTTCTCACCAGCCCGTTTGTTCATGGTAATTTTGAACATTTATTTAATAATTCTACTTCTTTATTTGTGCTTACTATGGCTGTATTTTATTTCTACCGGCCAATTCAATACAAGGTATTTTTTTTGGTGTATATTATTTCTGGTTTATGGGTTTGGTTTGGGGGAAGAAGCGCTTATCATATTGGCGCAAGTGGCATTGTTTATGGATTAGCGTCATTTATATTTTTTAGTGGTGTTATTAGAAGTGATGTTCGACTGATGGCCATTTCTTTGATAGTAGTTTTTTTGTATGGGAGTATGGTTTGGGGTATATTTCCTATAAAGCATCATATTTCATGGGAATCGCATATGCTAGGATCGTTGGCAGGATTGATTTTAGCTATTTATTATAGAAAATATGGTCCACAGCCTATAAAGTTTAGCTGGGAATATGAGGAGGAGGAAGATATAAATATGGAAATAAAAACTAATACTGAATTAGAGCTTGCCGACTCAGATAATAAAGAAGATGCCGAAGATAAGTTATTGAATTAATTTGCGGTTCCAAATAAAAAAACATTATTTTTGGCAATTCTTTAAAAATGCATTCATGCTTATAAGTATTCATCCTGATAATCCTGATGAACGGCAAATATTAAAAGTTGTAGAAATTCTTCAAGAAGGTGGAATTATAATATATCCAACAGATACTGTATACGGATTAGGATGTAACATATATAATCAAAAGGCTGTAGAGAAAGTTGCACGAATCAAAAAAGTTAAAGCAGAAAATGCTAAATTTTCATTTATTTGTCAGGATTTAAGCCAGGTTTCAAATTATACAAGACATATTAATAATCATATTTTTAAACTCATTCGTAAAAATTTACCCGGTCCATTTACCTTTATTCTTCCTGCTAGTAATAATTTACCGAAATTGTTCAAGAATAGAAAAAAAACTGTCGGAATTAGAATTCCTGACCATAATATCCCTATTGAAATAGTTAAAAATTTAGGTTGCCCAATACTTACTACTTCCATTCATGATGAAGATGATATCATTGAATATACCACTGATCCCGGATTAATATATGAAAAATATTCAAACATTGTTGATGCGGTAATTGATGGAGGGTATGGCAATAATGTGCCATCAACTGTAGTAGATTGCACTGGTGAAAAAATCGAAATTATCCGTCAGGGAAAAGGGGAGTTGCAGGAGTAATTTTCAATATAATCTATAATTCTTCATATCTTTTGTTAATAACATTCCAATCAAGAATGTGCCAGAAGTTTTTAACGTATTCAGCTCTTCTATTTTGATAATCAAGATAATATGCATGCTCCCATACATCAATTGTCATAATTGGTTTTAATCCCATAAGCATTGGATTGCCTGCATTTGATTCAGGAACTATAGTAACCTGACCATCATGTTTTTTAACTAACCAAACCCATCCTGATCCAAAAAGCCCAACAGCCATCTGCGAAAATTTATCAATAAAATTATCTAACTTACCAAATTCTTTTTTAATTGCATTTTCCAATTTACCTTGTGGCGCTTTATTAGCAGCTGGAGAGAATTGCTGAAAATAAAAAATATGATTCCAGGCTTGGGCTCCATTATTAAATATTGCACCATCGGCATTTGTAACAATATCCTCCAGATTCATTTTCTCAAATTTCGTATCTTTTATTAAATTATTTAAATTGTTAATATAGGTATGAAGATGTATTTCATAATGAAATTCAATGGTTTTTTTTGAAATATATGGTTCCAGGGCATCTTCCTTGTATGTTAGTATCGGTAAAGTGTGTGACATTTCCGTTGAAATTTAATTTAGCGTCCAAATTATTAATATTTACCAATATTTGCAAATTGTTAATATATTTAATAATAAAAAAACCGGAAGTAAAACATCCGGTTTTTTTAATTCAGTAGTTATAATAACAACCTATGAAAAAGTAACTATAAAAAAAAGTTTAAATATTAAAGCGTTTTGCAACCTCATCCCAATTGATTATATTCCAAAAGGCTGAAATATAATCTGGTCTTTTATTTTGATACTTTAAATAATATGCATGCTCCCATACATCGAGGACTAAAATTGGTATGCCTTTTACATCAGCAATATCCATTAGAGGATTGTCTTGATTTGGAGTTGATGTAACTATTAATTTGTTATTTGTTTTTACCAGCCATGCCCAGCCAGAACCAAAAAGATTAGCTGCTGCAGATGAAAATTCTTCTTTAAACTTTTCAAATGATCCAAAATCTTTATTTATTGCACCTAACAGATCACTTTGAGGAAGTCCTCCACCTTTAGGGGATAAAATTTTCCAAAATAAATCATGATTGTAAAATCCGCCTCCATTATTTCTAATAGCAGTTGAATACTTCGATATATTAGCAAAAATATCTGTTAATGATTTATTTTCCAACTCGGTATCTTTAATAGCAGCATTAAATTTACTAGTATATCCTGCATGATGTTTTGTATGATGAATTTCCATTGTTTGAGTATCTATATAAGGCTCTAAGGCTTTATAGTCGTAATTTAATTCAGGTAAATCGTATGCCATAATTTATATAATTTAATTGTTAACATTTTGTTCTCTTTTATATTAACAATGGAATAATTAAATTGTTTAGAATGATTCTAAATAATTAATAAAATAAACTTTATTAATGGGATATTATAAATTTATAATTATTGTAAAAACTATATAGTATAAGACAAAGGTGGGTAAATTCAAATCTATTTGTTTTAATAAAGATGAACTTTATTAATTAAATAAGTAAACAAATAGTTAATTATAATGGTTTACTTATCAGCCTTAAAAATATTAACTATAAAATTTTAACCTAAATAATTTGAAAAGTACTTTTTTTTCCCTAATGTTGAATATTTGAAACTTAGTTTGTTACCATGATGGGCATTATTGATTTAAGACCGACAAACGAAACTCCTAAAGTTATTCTGAATAGCGAAAAAGAAATTTTTGAAATTTCAGGAGTATCTCTACCTGAAGACGTGAAGGAATTTTATGTCCCACTTATTAACTGGTTTAAAGAGTATTTTGAAAACCCAAATAATGAAACTATTTTAAAAATTAAGTTTTTATACATTAACACAGCTTCTTCCAAGATGATATTCGAGATTTTTCAAATTTTTAAATTTGCACATAAGGCTGGGATAAATGTTAAAATACATTGGCAATATAATAGTGAAGATGAAGAAATGGGAGATGCAGGTGAGGATTTTGCTATTTTATTAGAAGGGGTGCCGTTTCATATTGAAGGTATTACAATGCATTAATTTTCATCTATTTTGGCCATATCTTGGTTTTCTTCAAAAAATAGTTCATAACTATCCAGATTTAGAGCTACAAGATTTCCCATTTTAGTATAATTATAAATTTTATGTTTTTTACGATAGGCAATTCCATTATCTATATGTAATACTTTCTGATTATTTTTTATTTTATTAATTATTTCATCATTGTTGGTTGGTTGATGGCCAATAACTATGGTTTTATTTTTTGCCATTTCAGTGTTGTATGGCATATTTCTTATTTCCAACATCGATAAGTAATCTTTAAAAGGATCATCTTTATTAAAGTCAATACCAGCGTGGACAATAAAAAATTTGTCTAACTCATAGTAATAAGGCAGGCTTTCAATAAAATCGATATATATTTTATGAATTTTTTTTCCATCCAATAAATTTAGCTCATTGTTTTTTGCCAAGTGATATTTTAAAAACCTGAACTCTTCATTATTGTATTGTAACAAATTTTTCTCATGATTTCCTAACAATGGAAAAACATTTGGATTTTTATTTAATTCAATAATAAAATCCAAAACCCCTTTACTATCTGGCCCACGATCAATATAATCACCAATAAAAAAAAGTTGGTCATTGTCTTTTAATTGAATTTTTTCAATAAGTTTTTTTAGCGTTTTTAAACATCCATGAATATCTCCAATAACATATCTTTTCCCTGATTTTGGCTTTTCTACAAATTGAAATTTATTCATTAATAATTTTAAATAAATTAATTTATAAATCTACAATCAAAAATTTGCATTTCTAAATCTTAAATCCAGATTCATAATTCTCAAATCATAAATCATAAATCT
>CAZBZX010000093.1:0-7545 GCA_964496465.1 uncultured Bacteroidales bacterium | reverse complement strand
CATTTCTAAATCTTAAATCCAGATTCATAATTCTCAAATCATAAATCATAAATCTTAAATATTAATTCTACAGTCTTACCCCAACAACCAATATGTCATCAACTTGTTCAAATTGTCCTTTCCAGGTATCATGAAGCTCTCGCAGTTCTTCTTTTTGTTCTTCCATAGGCAAGGCATAAATTCCGGAAAGTATATCTTTAAAAAGTTTGCTTCTTAACTTTATTCCTTCTTCACCACCAAATTGATCACTGTAACCATCAGAAAACATATATATACAATCACCAGGTTGATAATCAATATCAATTTGTGAAAATGGTTTGTTTAACCTTAAACTAAATCCAATAGGCATCCGATTAGCTTTATATTCGTGCAATTCAAAATCCCTCACAAGGTACAAAGGATTGTAAGCACCCGAATATTGAATTTTATTATTTTCTTTGTCAATTATACATAAAGCAATATCCATACCATCATGTCCAGTATCAATAGAATCGGAATCCTTAAGCATTTTAACAACTTTAGCACGCAAAATATTTAAAATTTCACCGGCTGTTTTTTCTCCACTTTCATGTATAATTTCATTAAGTAAAGATATGCCCATCATACTCATAAATGCTCCTGGTACCCCATGACCAGTGCAGTCGGCTGCAATTACAAATATTTTATTGTTTTTTTCTCCTACCCAGTAAAAATCACCACTAACAATATGTTTAGGAATAAACAGAATAAAGTATTCATCCAGCATTTTATCAATGTCATCTTTTCTTGGTAAAGCAGATGATTGTATAATACTCGCATATTTAATACTATCGGTAATTTCTTTGTTGAATAATTCAATTTCCTTTTTTTGTTTGTCGATTTCTTTTTTGGCTTTTTTCAGATCAACATGTTTGCCGAATAAGTCAATCGTTTTTCTTTTATTTTTTTCAAATGCTTTTTCAAGAATATTTTGCTGGTCTTCTAATATTTGTCGTTGCTGTTCAATCTCTCTTTTCGCTTTTTTTAAATCTATATGTTTTCCAAATAATTCAAGGGTTTTGTGTTTATTTTTTCGAAATGCATTTTCAAGCTTTTGTCGGTGTAACTCTACTTCTTTAAGAACTTTATTGTGAAAAATAGCATTCTGTATCCTAAAGTTTAATTCTTCTTTTTCAATTGGTAATTTTACAAAATCACTGGCATTTGTTTGCAAAGCATCAGAAAAATTAGGCTGGTTTGTGTATATTATAATCGGAGTTTTTAATTTTTTATTCGATCTGCAATTTTGAATCTCTTTTAAATCGAATTGTTTTGATAAGGAATGTTCGATAAAAATAATATCGGGTTTAGTATATCGAATAGTTTCTGTAATATTATCCAGGGATCCATTAGCGAAAGTGAGTGCATCTGGATTATTAAAAATTTTGATAAAATAATCTTTATTATGTCGTTGGTTTTCTATAACCACCAATTTTTCTTTCATATCAGCTTCAGGGTAAAATAATCATTCAATCATATTAGTCATCAGGTTTTTCTACTTAAATATTAGCAAAAAGTTACTTAATTATATATGATTTATATTTCCTTAACAATTAGTAAATTGATTTGTTTTTGGCTAAATTTCTGATTAATTTTTATTTAATTTGCTGGATTACTTGATATTATTAATAATGAGGATTGAAAAAGATTTTATAGGTGAAGTTAAAATTCCTGATAATGCGTTATATGGAATTCATTCAATAAGGGCACAAGAAAATTTTCCTGATAATACCCCTTTTTATATTGAGTGGTATGAAGCAATAGGGTTAACAAAATTAGCTTGCTATAAAACTTATAAATCATTTAAAAAGGCTGCCACAGATAATATCACAAAGTCTTTGTCTATTGATTTTCTTGACGATAAAATTATTGATGTTTTAATTAAAACTGCAGAAGAATTAAGTTTGGGAAAATATTTCAATCAGTTTATTATTCCGGCAATACAAGGTGGGGCTGGTACCAGTATAAATTTAAATATAAATGAAATTATTTCTAATGCAGCACTTGTAAAATTAGGTAAAAGTCCTGGAGATTATATGACCATCGACCCAATTGAACATGCCAATATTTATCAATCAACCAATGATGTTATACCAACATCACTAAAAATAGTTGTTATTCAATTATTAAGAGAGTTAGAAGATAACATTAATAAACTTCGAAGTGAAATTGAAATAATTGAAAATAAATCGAGAAATGATTTAAGGATTGGCTATACCCAAATGCAGCAAGCAGTACCTTCAAGTTATGGATTGTTATTCAGCACATATTGCGATGCTTTATCCCGCGACTGGTGGAGAGTATCAAAATGTTTTGAAAGGATAAAAGTGATAAACTTGGGTGGTGGAGCCATTGGCACGGGAATTTCAATTCCGCGGTATTTTATTATGGAAGTAATTCCGGAACTGCAAAAATTATCAAATTTGCCAATTGCACGAGGTGAAAATTTATCAGATACTACCAATAATCTTGATTCATTTGTTGAAGTGCATGCCATATTAAAGGCACATGCTGTAAACCTGGAAAAAATGGTAAATGACATTAGACTTTTATCATCTGATATTATCGAAAATAAAGAAATAGAAATTCCTAAAAAACAAGTAGGAAGCTCAATAATGCCTGGAAAGGTTAACCCGGTAATTCCCGAATTTGTAATTAGCGTATCGCATAAAGTTTATGCAAATGATATGATCGTAGCAAATTTGGCAGCGCAGGGGTGTTTAGACTTAAATGCCTATATCCCTATTATTGGTTATTCCATTATTGAAAGCCTAAAATTATTGATTGCAGCTAATAAAACATTGAAAGAAAATTTATTTTTTGAATTAAAAATTGATAGCAAAACGGCACTCGAAAAATTATATAAAAGTCCATCAATCGTAACTGTTTTAAATCCAATTATTGGATATCATAAAGCTACAAAACTGGCAAAAGAAATGAAATCTAAAAATATAGATATTTTTGAGGCAAATAAATGTTTATCATTAATTGATGAGAACAAACTCAATAAATTATTAAAACCTCAAAATTTGTTGAAATTAGGATTTTCTTTAAAGGAAGATTAGGTAATTTAGATAGTAATTTTGTTCAATATATATAAGTAGATATATATTAATCCTTTAATTTAAAATGTTAATAGATAAATAAATTTTCGTAAATTCGAAGTTTTAGACAATTAACAAATTATTAGTCCATAATTGAGAGGTAAACCAGCCATAAAGATAATGCGTGGAGCGTTGGGAAGAATTCAACCTGAATATTATTAATTCTGTATTTTATGACAACATTTAGTAATAGCACTAAATATATTGATATAGCAAAAACTATTGAGGAAAGTAACTTAGGTTTATTGAATAAATTTCCAGGATTTGTTATAAACTGGATTATAAAAATTATCAGACAAGAAGAAATTAATCATATTCTTAATAAATATTCAGAATTTACCGGAATAGATTTTCTTGATAAAATAATAAACGAATTTAATTTAAAGTTAGAAGTTGAAGGAAAGGAAAATCTTCCTGAAAACGGGAAGTGCTTTTTTGTCGCTAATCATCCGTTTGGAATTATTGATGGATTGATCTTAACCAGGACAGTAGCCGGAAAATATGGGAACTTAAAAGCTATAGCAAATGACGCTTTTATGTTTGTACCACAATTGCATCCATTCATTGCTGCAGTTAATGTTTTTGGTCGTTCATCAAAAGAATACATTAAGGCATTAGATCATACCTATCATTCAAATATTCCTATAACTCACTTCCCTTCGGGTTTAGTATCAAGATTGGAAAAAGGAAAAGTTCAAGACTCATTATGGCAAAAAAGCTTCATTAAGAAAGCTATTGAAAGTCAACGGGATATTGTCCCATTTTATTTTTTTGGCAGAAATTCAAACTTATTTTATTTGATATATTTGATTAGAAAAACTTTACGGGTAAACCTTAATATTGAATTAATGCTATTACCACGGGAAATGTTTCGAAAAAGAAACAAAACAATAAAAGTTAAAATTGGAAAACCTATTTCATATAAAGTATTTGAAAATTCTTCATCGGCATTAGAGTGGGCTCAAAAAGTGCGTGGACAAGTTTATGAAATAGGAAACTAACAGCTAAAAATAAACTATAAAAATTTAATTATGAAGTCTAAATTACGAGAAAAAATGTTTAAAATTTGGTATTGGTATATAAGCATGGTTGACAAAAATGCGGACATATTATTTATGAATTACGGATATAATGATACGGACCAAAAAATTAAATTAAAGGAACAAAATGAAGCAAACCGTTATTCGGTACAGCTATACCATCATTTGGCATGCGAAGCAGATTTGGATAGTAAAAATATCGTAGAAATAGGTTGTGGTAGAGGAGGAGGATTATCTTATATAACAGAGAAATTTTCGCCAGCTACTGCTTTAGGGATTGAATTGAATAAAAAAGCTGTTTCTTTTTGTAATAAATATTATTCTTTAGATGGTCTATCATTTTTACAAGGCGATGCTCAAAATTTAAACCTGGAGAATAATAGTTTCGATGTTGTAATTAATGTTGAATCATCACATAGATATCCCAGGATGTCAGCATTTTTAGGAGAAGTATCCCGAATATTACGCCCGGGAGGATATTTTTTATTTACAGATTTCAGACGAGAGAATGAAATTGAAGATATGAAGAAAGAATTGGAATTATGCGAACTAACAGTTTTAAAAGAAAGAATAATTAATAAGGAAGTTATTGCTGCTCTTGAGCTGGATGATGAACGCAAGCGTCAGTTAGTGAAAAAGCTAACCCCAAAATTTCTTCATAAAACTGCTTTGAATTTTGGTGGAGCAATTGGATCTGAAACTTATGACCGATTTGTGTCGAATAAATTTGTCTACTTCAGCTATGTGTTAAAAAAGCATTGAAATTAAGAAATATGATATTTTGAACGAAGACCCTGTCAATTATTGAACAGGGAATTTGCTCAAAATAATCCATAACTTAAATATTTGCTATTCTTATAATATCTGCAAAAACACCCGCTGCAGTTACTTCAGCCCCAGCTCCATAACCTTTTATTACCATAGGTAATTCTTTGTATCTTTCGGTTGTTAATATAATAATATTATTGCTTCCTTCAAGATGGTAGGCCGGATGTTCATGGCTTACAGTGACCAACTCAATCTTAGCTTTTCCTCTATCAAAACTTGCTACAAACCGCCATTTTTTATTTTCTGTTTCAAGTTTTTGTCTTTTTACCTCAAATTCACCATCAAATTTTTCTACTTTTTTCCAGAATTCTTCTAGTGATCCTGTAAAACAATTGGTTGGCAAAAATGAATTAATAATTACATCTTCCTTTTCAAGTTTATATCCTGCTTCTCTAGCTAGAATCAATAATTTCCGAACAACATCGATACCACTTAAATCAATCCTTGGATCTGGTTCTGAATATCCTTTTTCTTTAGCTAATTTAATAGCTTTGCTTAGTGGTATTTCAGCACTAAGAACATTGAAAATAAAGTTTAAGGTACCTGATAATACAGCCTCCATACCAATAATATGATCACCACTTTTTATTAAATCATTCATGGTGTTTATTATAGGCAATCCAGCTCCAACATTTGTTTCAAAAATAAATTTCACCCCTTTCTTTTTAGCTGTATCTTTCAACTCTTTATAACTTTTATAGCTTGATGAACAGGCAATTTTATTCGCTGTAACTATTGATACATATGAATCTAACAATTCTTTATAGGTAGAAGCAATTTTTTCTTCTGCAGTACAATCAACAAATACACTATTTCTTAAATTGTAACCAATAATTTGTTTTATATATTCATTAATATCAGCCTTCTGTCCTTCTTTTTCGAGCATTTCTTTATAATTTGAAACATCAAGCCCATCTTTATTAAATATCATCTTTGTCGATCTTGATATTCCACTTACATTAATTTTTAGCTGGTGTTCTTTTTGTAAATGATCCTGTTGCTTTTGGATTTGAGCGATTAAATTACTTCCAACCGTTCCAATTCCCATAAGGAACAAATGAAGTTCTTTTAACCTTGATAAGAAAAATCCTTCATGAATAGCATTTAAAGATTTCTGTAAACTTGATTTTTCCACAACTACTGAAATGTTCAGCTCTGATGAACCTTGTGCAATAGCAATAATATTTATACCATTCTGTCCGAGTGAGCGAAACAAATTAGCTGAAATACCTGGAGTATTTTTCATTTTTTCCCCAACTATAGCAATTATAGAAAGTTTCCTTTCAATATCAATATTTAATATATTTTGAAGAAGAATTTCGTTATGAAATTCTTCTTCAATAGCTTCTTTAGCTACATTAGTATCTTTTGGATTAACAGCGAATGTAATTGAATACTCTGATGAAGCTTGTGTAATTAAGATAATATTAACTTTATGTTTAGCCAGGCAGCCGAATAATCGCATCGATGTGCCCATTACACCAACCATGCCAGCTCCTTGCAAAGTAACTAAATCAATATCATCAATAGACGAAATACCTTTTATAAGAGAAGGAGCTTCCTTATCAGGGTGAGAGCTTATAGTAGTACCTTCATCTTCAGGCTTAAAAGTATTTTTTATAACAACTGGTATATTTTTTTGATAAACCGGCTGAATAGTAGGTGTGTAAACTACTTTTGCCCCAAAATGTGATAATTCCATTGCTTCAGCATAAGTTAAATGCTTTATTGGATATGCTTTATCAACTTTTTTTGGATCGGCAGTCATAAATCCACTAACATCAGTCCAAATTTCTAATTGAGTAACATTTAATGCAGCTGCAATTATTGCAGCCGTATAATCCGATCCACCTCTACCTAAGGTAGTAGTTTCATCACTTTCGCTTGAAGCGATAAATCCTGGCAGTACACAAGTTTTATCAAAACCTTTGAAACGTTTTTTAATTAACTCAATTGATGTTCTAAAATCAACATGAGCATTTGAAAAATTTCGATCTGTTTTAATTATTTCTCTTGAATCGATATATTCGGCATTTTTAATAACCTCACTTATGATAGTAGCCGATAATTGTTCGCCAAAACTTAAAATATAATCTTGTGTTTTAAGCGATAATTCTTTTAAAAGAAATACTCCGTGTAAAATATCATGAAGATCATTGATTTTGTTTTTAATTTTTACAGTAATTACTTCTTTTGATTCCTGAGGTACAATTTTTTCAATAACATCACAATGCCTTTTTTCAATTTCCGTTAATTCCATTGTATATGATTCATCCCTTTGACTTGCCAACGAACTTAACCTGATTAACTGATCGGTAATGCCTTTAAAAGCAGATACAACAACAACACACTGCTCTTGTTGATTTTCAACTATTTTTTTTACTTCCAGAATAACCTCTGGTGAACCAACGGAGGAACCTCCAAATTTTAATACTTTCATAATTTTTAATTTTAAGGGATGAAACAATAATTAAACAAGATATTTTAAATTAAGTTAATTATGCGAATTAAGAGTTAAATATATAATAGTTATTAACATATAATTTACTGAATGT
>CAZBZX010000092.1:7001-12491 GCA_964496465.1 uncultured Bacteroidales bacterium | reverse complement strand
TGATAAAGAAGATATCCTTTATATTAAACGCACATTTAATTTTTATAAACTAACAGAAATAAAATCAGCAGGTCATTGGATTCATTCTGAGCAACCTGAAAAATTAATTGAAGTAATTTTAAATTTTATGCAAATGTAGCACTTTCAATATTTTCATTTCCAATTATTTCCTCACTTTTGTATTTTAAATACAACTGAGCAATTGCCACCACATCTTTTTCGCAATACTTAACGATCCGTTCTATATTCTTTTCTTCATAATATACTTTTGCTACCATACTACCATCAATATCATCCTTTGGTGTTGGAATATTAAACAAGTGAGTGAGTAAATTTAAGGACGTAAAATTTTTATAATCTCCGAATTTCCACATTTCCATAGTATCTAAAAAACTAACTTCCCAAGGTTTTTTACCAGCAACATTAAGAATTTTGGGAAGCTTAATATTATTAATTAAAATTCGCCGTGCTAAATAAGGAAAATCAAACTCCTTGCCATTATGCGCGCAAAGAAATATCTTCTTTTTTTGAGTGTATTCTTCTAAAAGATTTTTAAAGTCTATTAATAGCAACCTTTCATCATGACCAAAAAATGATTTGATTCTAAAATATTTTATTTGCTCTTTTAAATAAATAAAACCCACAGAAATGCAAATTATTTTTCCAAACTCTGCATAGATTCCTGCACGTTCATAAGCATCTTCTGCTGTTTCATCGTCTTTTCTAAAAAACCTTGACTTTTTCTCCCAGAATTCCTGAAATTCAATAGCTAAGTCTTTAAAATTGGGTGTTTGAGGTACAGTTTCAATATCTAAAAATAAAATATCCTCTAACCTAACGTCTTCATACATAACTTTTTATTTTTTTTGCTTTGTTAGTTTATTTTTAATCATTGATACCACAAAACTTGTAGAAATTTCATCGCTCACCCCATTTGGAATAATAAAATCAGCAAATTTTCTAGATGATTCAATGTATTTAACATGCATTGGTTTTACAATTTTTTCATACCGGTTTAGCACTTCATCAAAATCTCTATCACGTTCATTAATATCACGCCTTAACATTCTTGATAACCGCACATCTGCATCAGAGTCAATAAATATCTTAATATCCAATAATTCAATTAATTCACTATTAGTATATGTCAAAATACCTTCCACAATTATTACACTTTTAGGGGAAACTTCTACTGTATCTTTAGACCTTTCGCAAGTAATATATGAATATATAGGTGAATTAATATTTTTTCCTGCTTTTAATAATTTAATGTGATCTATTAGTAACTCAAAATCAATGGCATCAGGATGATCAAAATTTATGTTTTTTCTTTCATCGGGGGGAATATGGCTATGGTCTTTATAATAATTATCCAGAGGAATAATTTGAATATCTATTTCAGATATTTTCTCAATAATTTTATTCACAAAAGTTGTTTTACCGGCTCCACTTCCGCCAGATATTCCTATAACCAACATTGATTTATATAATTAATAATTATTTTAATACTTTTGTTAAAAATCAAGTGAAAGATACTAATTAATTAAACAATTCAAAAATGATCCGTCACATTGTATTATTTAAATTAAAGGAATTTAAAACAGAATCGGATAAAGCCGAAGCATTAAATCTATTAAAGATTAACCTTGAAAATTTAAAAAGTAAGATTAAAGAAATTCAATTTTTTGAAGTTGGTATTAACGTTGCTAATACTTCAAATTCTTATGACCTAGGTTTAAATTCAGAATTTATTTCGTTGGATGATTTAGAGAAATATAGAATTCATCCTGATCATCAGAAAGTAGTTGAACTAATAAAACAATATACTGAAACTAGAGTAGCAGTTGATTATATAATTTAAATACAATGAATTTATATCCACTTAAGTTTAAATCTATATATAAAGATAAGATATGGGGAGGAGATAAAATAAAAACTGTTTTGAATAAAGATTATTCTCCTTTACCAAATTGTGGCGAAACCTGGGAAATTTCTGGAGTACAAGATGAAATTTCTGTTATTTCTAATGGACCATTAGCTAAAAATAATTTACAGGAATTAATTGAAATTTATATGGGGGAATTAATTGGTGACCATATATTTGAAAAATTTGGAATTGAATTTCCGTTATTGATTAAATTTATTGATGCCAATGATGATTTGTCCATCCAGGTACATCCTAATGATAATCTAGCAAAAGAAAGACATAATGCTTTTGGTAAAACTGAGATGTGGTATGTAATTGAAGCGGATGAAGGGGCCAAATTAAATTGTGGGTTTAATAAAAAAGTATCAAAGGAAGAATATTTAGATAAACTTACGAGCAACACATTAACGGAAATTCTTAATTATGAAGAAGTAAAAGCAGGTGATGTATTTTTTATACCTGCCGGAAGGGTTCATTCAATAGGTAAAGGTATTTTGTTAACTGAAATTCAACAAACATCTGACATCACCTATAGAATTTATGATTATAACAGAGCAGGAAAAGATGGTAAGCCTCGTGAGTTACATACAGAAATGGCCATTGATGCAATAGATTATAATTTTTACAATGAATATAGGACAAATTATAAAAAAGAATTTAATAAAACTTCTGAAATAATGCAGTGCGATTATTTCAATACCAATATGCTGGAATTCGATACAATTATTGAAAAAGATTATGGTTATATTGATTCATTTGTAATATATATATGTCTTGAAGGAACTATTACCATTATTGATGATAATAATACAAAAACAGAAATTAAAAAAGGGGAAACTGTTTTAGTACCAGCTGTACTTAAAAATATTGCCTTAATACCGAAAAATAAATCAAAATTATTGGAAGTTTTTATTAAATAATTTTTCTCAGAACAGAATACAATTTAATATTCAAAGTCAAAACTAATCAGGTAATTTTTATTTCATAAATAAATCCTTCATTTATAAAATTAACTAAAACTAAGACTTTCAAAAAAAAAATTTCTACATTTAGACTTTAATACTAAAGTAGCCTCAATAATGAGATTTTTTTATATTTCGATATTCTTATCGTATATTATAAACTCTGCCTATTCTCAAGTACTTCCTTACCCTATTAATTCTGATATTGGAATGGAACATTATCCCGGGATAAGTATTGATGGGAAAACACTCATTTTTGTTTCAACAAAATCAGGAAAAAATCTGATGTATGAATCAACTTTGGTTGACGACAGTTTATGGAGTGATGTAATGCCAATTGAAAATATTAATAACTATAATGAATCTGAATCTTATCTTCGAGATCCTTCTATAAGTTATGATGGTCAAACTCTATATTTTTCTGCATCATTTAACGACTCTAAAGGAGGTTTTGATATCTATTATGTTAAAAAAATAGGAAATAGCTGGGGAGTACCGGTAAATATTGGAGAGCCAATAAATACAGGCAAAGATGAAGAGAGTTGCTCAATTTCAGGGGACAATAAACTTCTATTTTTTACCAGGGAGTTTGAAAATTTAGAATACCCTGGATTTAAATGCAGAAAAATTTATACTTCATCAAGAAATGAAGATGGAAGTTGGGGTGAACCTGAAATGTTATCCAGTCCGATAAATGATGGATGTGAGGCTACTGCATGGATAGCTGCTGATAATAGCACGTTATTTATTTCAAGTGTAAGAGATGGCAATGAGAGCTTTGACTTATATTTTACTAAAAGATTATCAAGAAATGTATGGATTATTCCAATTCCAATTACTGCTGCTAATACTGATTTACAGGAGCTACATCCATCCATTTCATCTAAAGGCGATTATTTATATTTTCACAGGAAAGAGGTTACCAGAAAAAAAATAGACTCAGAAATTCACAAAATAAAATTGACTAATGAGTTTAAACCACAACCAACCGTTACAATCGAAGGCAAAATTATCGATAGCCAATCTAATTCTCCTCTATTAGCCACTGTTAAAGTTTCTGATCCAAATACATCATCTTTCATCATTTCTTTAGAAACTGATCCTTCAACAGGTAATTACAGGATGATATTGAATCAAAAGAAAAAATATTTATTCGAATTTATGCGAGATGGATATTCATATGATTACTTTTTTTTAAATGAAAAAGAAACAAACACAAATGAAGTTATAAAAAACATTTCATTGTTTCCGACGGTTGATTTAATTCTAAATGTTTTTGATAAAGAAATTTTTGAACCATTAAAATGTAATTTCAAAATAGTTGAAAATAATTTCGAAAATGAAATTAAACCAAAAATTTCGGTTGATCAGGTAGGCAGATATCGTATTAATTTACCAATTAATAAAAACTACAGCATCATTAGCCAATCTGTTAACTTTATACCTGATACATTACATTTTGAACTTACGGATAAAATTCAGTACAGTGAATTTGAAAGAGATATTGAATTAGAACCAATAAAGGAAGAATTTGAAATTAATGTATCTGATCTTGAGACTGACTCATTAATGGATGTAGAAATTGTAATTACTAATCTTGGAAAAAATGAAACTATTGTTGCTAAGGCTGAATTGAATGAAGAAGGTAAATATGTAATTAAACTCAGAAAAGGAGATAAATATGAAGTGAATGTGAAAAGTCCAAAAGGATATGCATATTATAATACAACTATTGATATGGAATCGGATAAAGCAAAAGAAAAACTCGATGTTAAACTTACACCATTAAAAGCCCGAACGAAAATAACCTTAAACAATATTACTTTTGAAACCAACTCTGCTGATTTAAATTCGACTTCTTTTGGTGAACTGGATAGAGTAGTTAAACTTATGCTGGATAACCCAGATATGAAAATTGAAATCTCGGCCCATACAGATGATATTGGTTCTGAAAAATATAATATAAAACTCTCAAATAAAAGGGCTCAAACAGTCGTTGAATACCTTGTAAATAATCAAATTGAAAATGTACGATTAATTGCAAAAGGATATGGAGAATCAGTACCTCTTGTTCCAAATTCAACTGAACAAAACAGGGCCCAAAATAGAAGAGTTGAACTAAAAGTGATAGATATAAATGAAAATAGTGAAAGCCAAAATTGATTATAATATCTGTACAAAAAACATGTAGAGTAATATGAAAAAAACCTTATTCATACTTTTTATTCTTATTTTGGCCACTGGTTTTTTATTCAGTCAGTCATCATTAAAATATGATGATATTTATAATGAAATTAAATCACTTAGCCCAAATGATGCTTTTCTACTTCTTTCCAAATATCAAAGAACAGATCCTGTACATCCAAGTTGTTATTATGAATTAGGAAAAATATCTCACATTTGGTTAAAAGAATTTGATCCTCTTACTGAATATGAATATGTATTACAGTTTATCTATAATTCAAATTTATATTATGGATTAGCAAATCATTATATTGATGAGAAAACTGGGAAGAAATACAGGGATTATTTTCCTGAAGTTACTATTCTAGACGATGATAAAAAGATTGATTTTGAAGATATCAAGTTTCATATAGAAAA
>CAZBZX010000092.1:0-6991 GCA_964496465.1 uncultured Bacteroidales bacterium | reverse complement strand
TAAGGATGTAAAAAATTACGAAAAGAATGTAAAAAAAATATACTTTTTATATAATAAATCTGTAAGATATTATGGTGAATGTAACCAGCTATTTAAAGAAATTAACACAAATTTTAATAAAATTAAAGATATTTATTTGAGTACTGATGAAGAGCTAGAAAAAACGCTTAAGCAATTATCATTAAGTTACGACAGTTCTGTATATTATTTGAATGCATACCAACAAAAAATTAAAGAATTTCCAATAAAGAACTATAATCAGGAATTTACAATTAAAGAAATTATTACTTATAGATTAGATGGATTAACAGGTGCTAATTTCTTAAAAAATCAAATTGAACTTTGGGATTACAATACCTGGGTAAAAAAAATCTATGATATAAAAAATAGCGATATAAATGATTTAAGAGCTGAAATAATTAAAACTGATAAAGAATTAAATGCGGGAATAGATTTTTTTAAATATTCAAAAATTAATAATGACAACTTTACAGGGTACAAAGTGAGTGAAATGCTTAAATTTAGAATAGGTAAATATGATCATCAATCAATAGTTTTAGACTTTTTCGATTACAAAGAGAATAAAATTAATTTCATGGTAAATTCTCGAAAAAGGATTAATAGTATAGATGATACAACTAAAATAAGTTTCTTGCAAAGGGCCCGATTTTATCAATCATTACTCGGTGAATGGATATTAGTATCAGAAAATTTAAATAATTTTTCAGCTAAAATTACTGATTATCATATTCAAAAATATTATGATTTTTTTAAATCCACTTATTCCGGAATGGATGGATTAAATAATCTAGTAAAAGAAGAAAAACAATTAAATGACAGGGAAATAAATTTAGCTTTTTCAAATTTAAAATTCTTTTTACGAAATGAGGATAGTAAATATTTATCAAATCTTAACTTCATTCCTTATAAAAAATACAATATTCCTTTATTTATTCAAAACCCCGACTATAATAACCTTATTCCAAAACAATTAATTTCTCTTTGTTTGGATGAGGATAATGAGGGAAATAAATATATTTCAGGAATTTATTTACAAGAAAATAAAAATACTACCCAGGCATTTGTAGCTAAAGTAAATAGTAAAAATATAACAGAATGGATACAATTCTTAGACATAAAAAGCAGCATAGAAAATTCTCATCAAATTGGTAAATTGGTACAAGCTTTAGATGATGGAGGATGTATGGTTATTGTAAATATAAATGCAAAAACAAATGGTGAAAATATTATTCAAAATACTCTCGTTAGATTAAACTCGTCTGGTAAGACTATTAATAAAATAAATTTATACAGAAACTTTATTCCTCAATTTCTTAAATATGATGAAATAAATGAAAAATACATTATTGCTTATAAAGGTGAGGATATTAATGAGACGTCACTATTAGAAAAAATGTATATTGATTTAAATGACTCAAGTGGAAATAACATCTGGAACCAAACCATGGAAATTGAAGGGAATATAATTAATATCATTAACTTAAATCAGGATTACCTTATTTTTGCTAATATTAATAAATTTATTAATGGTGAAGGAAATTTAGTTAAAATTAAAAATGGGAGTGCTTTATTATATAGTTATCTTGATAAAGATGGCAATATAAAACATATGCAGATTTACGAAGCTCAAGAACCATATTTTTCAACTAAAGTGATTAAACTTAATAATACTTTAATTAATATTCTTGGATACAAAGGAACTTTCGATTATAAAGACTTAAAAATTAATGGTAGCGAACCATTATTTTATATGCTGATAGACCCAACAGGGAAAAAAATATATGCTAATTTAAATTATTAAAATAATTTTCAACAAAATTATTTAAAGCACTTAAATCTGTTAATCCGTAAATATCGCCAAAATAATTTATAAGATATTCTTTCTTCTCTTTTTCATCAGTAAAAACCTTATTAATAACAGGTAACATCGTATCAAATTCTTTAACAAGCTCTTTTTTATCAATAAATACCAAATTAAAACTTGTAATTAAATCAGTTTTATCTGTCGATAATTCATGTTGGTAAACTTCAATATTACTAATTTCATTCCCTGACAATTTATTCCCTTTACTTTCCATTAATTTTTCCTTTTCAATTATCAATCGTTGCTTATTAAAACCAACCTTTTTTGAAACTATTATGCCATTAATATCATAGTAAAAAACAATATATTTATTGTTGTTTAATGGATAAATACCATCATCCAGTTTTACTGACAAAGAATCACCAATTACAGCAAAATTTTCTTTTCCAAAGTATGATTTTAAATCAACAATTGGTTTATTTGCATCCACCAATCCCCTGGTACTTAACTGATTTCTACTTACAATTGGAGACGCAGAAAGCATCACGGAAACAGTTTCCCTATTCTCCGAAATGACATCAATTGAAGGTTCTTTTAATGCAAACTTTTCGCTATTTTCACTAATTGCTAATGCATTGGCATTAGAAGATTTAAATTTCAAATTATCAGTTGCCAGAATTTTATCTCCCCTTGTCAAGGATTTTTCCTGGTTCATGTTTATAATATTCCCATCTACTTTAACAATGTGGTATAAGCTACTAGTTGTTTGTGAAAAACAAACTATTGGTAATAAAAGAAGAAAGATTAAAATTTTCATGACTTTAAAATTTATAATTTTATAAAAACTAATTTTATCGTAAATAAAACACAAACTCTCCACCTTCATTTCCATCAACGTTCAATGGCTTCCCAACAGGAGTCTGATCTGAAACAGATCGAACTTTATATTTAACATATCCAATAATATCTGTAGTTGTAATTTTTTCCCGATTATTTTCTTTGAAGCTTTCAATTAAATAAGTTGCAAATGGACTATGTTCTCCAATTTGTCCATCAGCAACAAATTCTAAATTTCCGGAAGAAAATGCCCATTTTGATGCTAATTTATCGTTTCCAGGTTCGTAGCTTAATTTATTATCAGCAATAAAAAGTGAACCAGAGAAGCAGGCATCAGCAATTAAAAAAGTATGAAAAGATTCAAGCTTACTAAGATATTCCAACAATACTGAATTCCCGATATAATCTGATTTAACACCTTCTCGGGCATCTACAGGAACCCAAGACCCTTCATCAAACTCAGGATCATAATCACCATGTCCGGCATAATAAATGATTAGATTATCTTTTGGGGTAATTTCATTTTTAATTTTAATCAATTCATTTCTAATATTTTCTATTGTTGCATCCTTATCATATAACTCAAATAAATTATCATCTTCAAATAAATATTTGTTCATCAATATTTCTTTTAAACTTTTAGCATCTTTTACAGCATTATGAAGTGGTTTCCAATGCTCGTAATTATCTATAGATAAAATAAATAAATAATTTTTTACTTTCGGGACTGGTGAGAAATAATCAAGGTCTTCTGTATCTGAAACATCAATACTTTCATCTCCTGCAAGAATGTCTGTAGATAAATTAATATTGAACTCAACCAAATCAGAATTATACCCTTTAGATTCTTTAATATATAATCGCATTTTATTTTCTGCTCCTTCAATTTTTTCAATTCCAGTTACATTTGCGTCGTTTGGCTGATAGGTAATCGCTATCTCCAGCTCCTTGCTATTGCCAGGTAATATAGTATCAATAAGAGGTAATTGCTGATAGGAAATCCCAGATATAATTACAGGCTGGATCAAAGCAATTTCCATATTAGTTCCCATCACATTTCCTAAATTTTCAACCGTAAAATGAACTTTTCCTTTCCCCCCTTTTGCAAGATTTGTTCCATTTGGATATTCAAACCAAATGTTTTTAACAAATAATAATGGCTGTCCCACATTTACAACACTATCAGGAGCAACTTTTTGAGTTAAAGGTATATCAGCGTCTAATACCGATGAAATATTATCTAATAAAACATTTATAGTATTTAAATTTTCATAGGCATCTAAATCTTCAGGATTTAATTTTATCGCTTTTTCAAAATAAGGTTTAGCTTCCTCAAAATTTTCTTTAGCAGCCATCTCAAAATCTCTTCCCTGATTATTAAAAGTGTATTGATAAATATTCATATCGCTTACAGCAGCATTATATTTTAATCCTTCATAATAATAAAATGTTCCAACATTATACACAGCGTCATAATAATCAGGATCATATTCCAATGCCTTTTTACAAATTTCAGCAGAAGTCGCATAATCCCCAGTCTCGAAAAAGAGTAGAGCTAAATTATAATATAATTTTGGATTAGTTGGATCGAGTTGAATAAGCTGTTCCAGTTTTTGTCTTGCTTTATCAAATTCATTTTGCCGAATATAAATGTCAGCTTCCTGTATTTTAAATTCAACTAGATTGGGAATATAGTTTTGCGCCCTGAAAATTGCCTGAAGTGCTTTATCATAGTCTTTTTTATCTTCAATATATATATGAATTAAAAACTGATGATAGGTTTTATTTGATTTATAGGTTTCGATAAGTAAATTAATCTTTTGTTCAGCCTTATCAATATTACCCATCTTATAGTAAACTTTGGCTTCTTCAAATAGAATTTCACTATTTTTTGGAAATTTTTCTTTTCCTTCCTCTGCAATATCTAATGCTTTTTGATAATTTTCTTCATTTTCCCTGGCAGAGGCAATAGCAATTTCATAAAAAACAGGTTTTACATATCCAATAAAATTTAGATCTTCAAATGCTTCAGAAACCAATTCGGGAATTTTTGCCTTATATGCACAATCCATCAAATAAACATAGGCTGTCGAATCAGTAGGGATAAGTTTTGAAGCCTGTTGAAAAAATTCAATCGCTGATTTATAACTATTAATTTTATATTTTTCCTTGCCTTTATTAATTAAATCAAGCCATTGGTCATTTAATGACTGCGATAAAATTATATTAAAACCTGCAATAAAGATTATAAATAACCACAATATTCTCCTTTTTAGGCCCATCTTTTTCAATTTATTTATAATTACAATTTTAATCCTAAAATCAATATATCATCAATCTGACTCATCTCTCCTCTCCAGGTTTGAAAAATATTTTCAAGTAATTCTTTTTGTTCTTTCATAGAATGTTGATGAATCTCAATAAGTAATTCCTTCAATTTTTTAGTTTTAAATTTTTGCATTCTCTCACCTCCAAACTGATCTGCATATCCATCAGAAAACATATAAATTCTATCTTCAGGTAAAATGTCAATTTCATGATTTGTAAATTCATGAAAAGATTTAACATAAATACCAATAGGCATACGGTCTGCTTTAGTTTCAATCAGTTCATTATTTCTAATTAAATACAAAGAATTATAAGCCCCGGCATATTGAATTTTTCGGGTAGCTTTATCAAACACAATTAAGCAAATATCCATGCCATCTTTTGCTTCATCAGTCTTTCCTGTTTGATGAAGAGATTTAATAACTAAATCTTTTAATTTATTTAAAATTGTACTAGCTTTTATTTCATCAACAGTACTAATTATTTCATTTAAAAATGAAATTCCAAGCATACTCATAAATGCACCCGGAACACCATGTCCGGTTGAGTCAGCTACAGCTAAAACTACAATGTTTCCGATTTCATGCATCCAATAAAAATCGCCACTTACAATATCCCTAGGTTTATATAATATAAAATAATCATCAAATAATTCCTGAACATATTCTTGTGGCGGCAACACAGCTGTTTGAATTTTACGAGCATACAAAATACTATCTGTTATTTCTTCCTTTTGTCTTTGAATCTGATCGCGTTGCTGTGTGGCAATATCTCTCTGTTTCCTTATTTCATCACGTTGATTAGCAATTTCTTCTTTTTGTGCAGAAAGTATTATATTATCTTTTTGTTTTATTTTATAGTTTCTATAAATTAAAAATACAAGTCCTATTGTTAAAATTAATCCAATGGCCAAAAATGACATAAACAGACGTTGTTGTCTAATTTCAGCTTTATGTGCAATCTCGCGTTGGATTTGTTTAAATTCCTCATCTTTAAGTTTCTGATCAAATTCGTATTGCATCTGCACACGTGTAAGATTTTTAATATTTTCCTCACTATTAAGCAGATCGCTAGTCTTCTTATAATAAACATGATATTGGTAAGCCTTTTTATAATTATTCAAATTATTATAAGTTTCACTAATAGCTAACGCGGCACTTGCCTCAATTTTTAAACTCCCTATATTCCTAGCTATTGATAATGCATCATCCAGATATTTTATAGCTTTCTGATAATTTTGTATGCTATTATAAAAACAACCAATACTATATGAAGTAGATGCCACACCATTTGCCGAACCAATTTCTTTATATATATCAATGGCTTTTAAATAATTATCAATGGCATTTGCATAATCTTCCTTATCATGATGAACAGAGGCAATATTGTTATAACATATAGCTGAATTTATTTTATCATCAAATTCCAAAAAAATAGAAAGGCTCTGATAATAATTCTGTAATGCTAACGAATAATTTCCCATATCCATGTAAATGGCTCCGACATTCATAAGGGTTTTCGCCATTCCAATTCTGTCGAAAATTAAACTATCAATTTGTATGCTTTTATTATAATAATCCAGGGCTTTTTCAAATTCAAACTGTTCATACTGAATATTTCCAATATTATGATAAACAGATGCAATACCAATGCTGTCTTTAATTTGTTTTGATATTTCTAAACTTAATAAGTAATTTTCTAGTGCACAAGAATAATTTCCTTGCTGAAGAAACACGTTTCCAATATTTTTATATGCTTTCCCAATACTTTTCTTATCATCTGTTATTTTGAAATTATCAATGCTTAAATTATAATAATGAATTGCAGCCTTATAATTAGCTAATTCATAATCGGCCAAACCGAGGTAATAATTAGCCAATGCCATTCCTTCAGTAAAATTTATTTTTTCTGCAACAGTTAAAGCTTCGAGTGAATAATCTTTCGATTTTAAAGGATTTGATTCAATGAAACCTAACATTATGTTTGTTGACGATTCTATTA
>CAZBZX010000091.1:0-12515 GCA_964496465.1 uncultured Bacteroidales bacterium | reverse complement strand
GGAACTAAGTTCAATCCAATTTCAACCCCTTTATTATTAATTTCACCAAAATTGGTCACTAAACTTGTATAACCTGAAGCTGAAGGAATTTCAACATCAGCAATCATATTAGTTGAAGTTTTGTTATACCATGTAAAATCAATCCCAGCTCTTCTGTTAAAGAAGTTTAGGTTTGTTCCAAGTTCAAGTTCTTTGGTTAACTCAGGTTCTAATTGAGGATTGTTGAAATAATCAGGTGCAGTTATAGTTGGTCTGCTTTGGAATGGATCAGTAATTTGATATATTGGATACAAACTATACGGATCGGCATCATTACCAACCTGGGCATAACTTGCCCTGATTTGACCAAAACTTAGAATTTCTGATGGTAAATTCAATGCATCAGAAAAAACAAATGAGGTTGCTACTGCCGGATAAAAATAACTTTGTTTATCTTTAGGAAGTGTTGAAGACCAGTCATTTCTTCCGGTTAAATTCAAAAATAAATAATCTTTATATCCTAAAGATACATCACCATATAATCCCCATAAACGTCTTTGCGTATAAGCATAATTTTCAGCATAATGACTATTATAAGGGATAACATCTTGCGTATTATTAATGTTATAGATACCTTTTGCAATCATTGTTTTTCCTAAATATGCCTGGCGTTTCGTTGTTCTTTGGTTAACATCCTGGCCAACAGTTGCTTTTATTGAGATATCATCTGTAATTGATTTTGCTAGTTTAAGCATTAGGTTAGAATAAATTTCTTCGTTTCTGTAATTGTCTTCAAGAATTTGTCCAACACCAGCTGCTGCTCGTGAACCAATATCTGTTACCTCTTTTCTGTTAAGTGTATAAAGGTTAGTACCAATTTTATAATCAATGTTCATCCATTCCAAAAGATCGTAATCAGCTCCAAAGCTTGTTACAATACGGTCAGAAATAGTAGTATTAGTATTGTGATTCCAGGCCCATTTTGGATGATCGTATTGAGCATTATTTGTAGATACCGGGGTACCTGTTGCCGGATTCTCATAAGGTAGATCCATATTCCATGTTCTACCTAGGAATAGTGCACGTGCAAATGAAGAAGAAGCTCCATCAAACTGGTTTTCTCCATAGAAACTACCAATTTGTTTTGTTTTTGAATAACTTAAGTTTCCTCTTACGTTTATTCCATTAGCCAATTCAGAACTACCTCCAACACTAATATTAGCTCTGTCGTAACTTGAATTCGGAATATACCCATCATGGTTCATTAATGATAAAGTTGAACTAAATGAAGTTTTATCATTGCCTCCTGCAAATGTTAATGAGTTTTCTTTAATCATTCCTGTATTAAATAAACTTTTAACATTGTCTGGCTGGGCAACATAAGGTACACTGTCTCCAGGAAATAAATCAGGCCAATATTCTTTGTATTCAGGATTCCATATTGCAACTGAATCCATGCTAGAGAATTTTGGTCCCCAAGAACCATTTGCATTTGAATAAATCCAATTTGCTCCATTTCCGTAAGTATTTTGATAGTCAGGTAAATTTGATATTTTTTCCCAGGATAATGAAGTTGAGTATAAAACATTTAATCCTTTGCCAGTTCCAGTTTTTGTACTACCCGATTTAGTTTCAATAATAATTACCCCATTAGCTGCTCTTGATCCATATAAAGCTGCAGCTGCAGCTCCTTTTAATACAGAAACATTAGCAATATCATTTGGGTCTAAGGTGCTTAAAGCGCTTTCATATGCTCCACCACTTTCAAATGATTGATCAGAAGTTGTAACCTCATCATTACTATATGGTATACCATCAACAATAATTAAAGGTTGATTTGCTCCATAAAATGAGGAATTACCTCTGATATTAATACGGGTTGCTGATCCGGGAGAACCTTGTGATACTCTAACATCAACACCAGGAACTTTTCCTTGAAGTGATTTTAATACATCAGGTTCAGACTTAAGTTGGGTTTCACCAGCATCAACTTGAGATACAGCATAGCCTAAGGCTTTTGCTGATTTTTGCATCCCCATGGCAACCACAACAACTTCTTCTAAACCTAATACATCAGGTTCTAAAACAATGTTAATTGTTGTTTTACCTGCTATAGGTACTTCAACAGTTTTCATACCAATAAAACTCACTATTAAAGCTGTTGCATCCTGAGGAACTGAAATTGAAAATGCTCCTTCAGAACTTGTAATGGTTCCTATTGTTGTTCCTTTCACAACAATGGATGCCCCAGGTACACCACTACCGTCTTCAGAACTTGTTACAGTACCCGAAATGGTGATTTGCTGTGCCTGGAGAGACATTATTCCTGCTATTAACAGAAATAACAGAGACACCGTTAGTTTTTTCATAAATAAGAATTTTAGGTTTATAAATAGTTAATAAATGTTATTCCAGTGTCAAAATAAGAAAAAAAAATGAAGAAAAAAAAATATAGTAACTTTATTTAATGGGGGTTTCGGGCATTTTGAATTTTTTTTCAAAATATTATGAATATTTATATTTTATACTTAATTTGTAAATATTCCATTATTGTTACAAAACAACACATTAAAATATACAAAAATATTATAAAATGCATATTTATACATTTTATTTTATTTCATATTTTTTTTTTAACTTTTTATAAATATGATAAATATCAGTAAATTAAACCGTTATTTTAAAAGTATTTTTTATCCAACTTAATTTATGGGTTTTGTTTTAGGATGTAAATGACACATTATATAAATTCTTATAAATTAATAGTATTAACTGATTGATTCATTAATAAGATTGATTGTTAAAGTTTTATCTATTGCAATTAATAATAAGTATTTTAAATGGCATGCTCCATTTAATTCAGAATCTATCACTTTTATAAAAAAAATTGTTAAAATTCACTCGAGAATTCTTTTCATAATCATTAATATATACATCTTTCTAGTTATGGCTTCCTTTTCAATTCATTTATCTATCTTATTAATTCTTATATTTAGAAATTAATTTTTATAATTATAAATTCAATAGGATTAATGAAAAGAAAGTTTCCACATACTTATGTTATCGTGTTTTATATTATTATCCTTTCAGTATTATTAACATGGATAATACCTGGTGGTGAATTTAACAGGAAAGATATTAATATAAACGGGATAAAAAGGGAAGTTGTTATTGAAGGATCATTTCATCAGGTTGAAAATAATCCTCAAACTTGGCATCTTTTTGCTGCATTATTTATGGGTTTTGTTGAAAGATCTGATATTATTGGATTTATTTTAATAATTGGCGGTTCATTCTGGATTTTGAATAAAACAGAAGCATTGAAATATGGTATTAAATCTTTTCTCGATAAAAGAAAGCATTTTGAAAAATATAAATTTATCAGAAAGATTGGAATAGACAGGTTAATTATTGCTTCAATTATGATCCTATTTAGTTTATTTGGAGCATCATTTGGGATGAGTGAAGAAACAATTGCATTTACAATTATATTTGTTCCACTGGCCATTTCAATGGGATATGATTCAATTGTGGGAGTTTCGATGTGTTTTGTTGCTGCGGCTATAGGTTTTGCAGGAGCTTTTCTAAATCCTTTTACAGTAGGTATTGCTCAAGGAATTGCGGAATTACCTCCTTTTTCGGGAATAGAATATAGAATAATATGCTGGTTTATTCTAAATATTGTTGGAATTGGTTATGTTATTATTTATTCTGATAAAATAAAAAATAGAAAATTCATATCTTCAGTAATCGAAGAGGATAGAAGTTGGGACTCTAAAAATGATAATGCATTTGAAGTTGGTTTCTCTAATCTAAATAGAAATTCATATTTCATTCTTGGAATATTAATAACAGTTTTAATAATTCTATCATTTATTTATCCTATTACAACCTTTATTTTTAGAAATTCAACTATAAATTTGCCAGTTATTCCTATTTTAAGTTTTGTGTTCTTGGTTTCTAACTTATTGATAATCAAACGATCAATTCATTATTTTATTTTAAATTTACTCATATTCACTATATTATTTTTAATAACTGGGGTGTTAGGATATGGCTGGTATATTATGGAAATCGCTACTTTATTTTTTGCATTTGGTTTAATTGTTGGAATATCAATGGGATATTCGCCAAATACAATTGCCACGGAATTTATTAATGGAGTAAAAGATATTTCTTCAGCAGCATTGGTAGTTGGACTGGCTGGTGGTATTTTAATTATTTTAACGGACGGAAAAATTGTTGATACTATATTATATTATTCATCAACAACATTAAAGAGCAGCGGAAAAGTTGCTTCAATTTCTATTATGTATGGAATTCAAACATTTATTAATGTTTTTATTCCGTCAGGATCTGCCCAGGCAGCATTGACAATGCCGATAATGGCTCCTTTTAGTGATCTCATTAATATTTCACGACAAACTGCTGTATTGATTTTTCAATTTGGTGATGGGTTTACAAATATGATTACACCGACTTCCCCTGTCTTAATTGGAGTATTAGGAATGGCTAGAATACCTTTTAATAAATGGTTTAAATGGGTTCTGCCATTTATACTAGTGCTAATAATTACAGGTTTTCTGTTAATTCTTCCTCCTTTGTTTTTTAATATTAATGGATTTTAAACCGGTAATAAGTTAGAAGTAATCGGTAATCAGTGTTTTTTATCTTATTATAGTTACCGATTACTGTTTACTTTTTACTGATTACTATATTATGGGCATTCCTCAAAGCTTTTTTCATACTGACGAATAGCTCTTTCACTCATACCCATGCTTGAGAATCCGCCATCATGAAATAGATTTTGCATAGTAACTTTCTTAGTTAAATCAGAGAATAGCGTTATACAATAATTAGCACATTCTTCAGCTGTGGCATTTCCAAGAGGTGACATTCTTTCTGTAAAATCAATTAATGAATCTAACCCGTCAACTCCGCTTCCCGCAGTAGTTCTGGTTGGCGATTGTGAAATTGTGTTGATTCTAATGTATTTTTCTCTTCCGTAAATATATCCGAAACTTCGAGCAATTGATTCAAGAATTGCTTTGGCATCAGCCATATCATTATATCTATCGAGTGTACGCTGTGCGGCAATATAAGACAATGCAACAATTGAACCCCAGTCATTTATTGCATCGAAATTTCTACATGTTTGCAATACTTTATGAAATGATAATGCTGATATATCTAGCGTTTTTAAAAAATTGGCATAATTTGTATGATCGTAAGGGATTCCTTTTCGAACATTTGGTGACATTCCGATTGAATGTAAGAGAAAATCGAATTTTCCACCGAAAATCCCTACTGATTTCTTTATTAAATTTTCAATATCATCTAAAATTGTAACATCACATGGTATTACTTCAGCATTAATTTTTTCAGCAAGTATTTTTGTATCTCCCATACGAATAGCAAAAGGCGCATTGGTTAATATTATTTCAGCTCCTTCTTCATGAGCTTTTTCAGCGACTTGCCATGCAATCGATTTTTCATTCAATGCCCCAAAAATTACCCCTTTTTTGCCTTTTAATAAATTGTAAGCCATAATGGAAATTTTAAATTTTATTAGATTAAATTATTTAAATTAACAGATTAAACTATCAATTGTTTAATTTGCTAATAATTCTTTAGCATTCGATAAAGCTGCTTCAGTTAGTTCTTCACCACTTAGCATCTTGGCAATTTCATTTATTCTTTCTTTTGCGTCAAGAAGTTTAATTTGTGTGGAAGTTTTATTGTCCTTATCAATTTTATATACCATGAAGTGATGGTTTCCTTTGCTTGCTATTTGAGGTAAATGTGTAATATTAATAACTTGAAGTAAAGCCGACATTTTTTTTATAATATTCCCCATCTTATCAGCAATTTCACCTGATACACCAGCATCTATTTCATCAAAAATTATGGTAGGGATAATTGAATTTTCAGTAATTAAAGATTTTAAACTTAACATTAATCTCGATATTTCTCCGCCTGATGCTACTTTTGATAATTCCTGAACATCGGCAAATTTGTTAGCAGAAAATAAAAATAAAATATCATCAATGCCATTATAGCCTGGCTGAGATAAAATTTTTTGTTCAATTATAAATTTTGCATTTGGCATACCGAGCTGCTGTAATAAGCTTGTAACCTTTTGTTCTATTTCAGGAATAATCTTTTTTCTGTTTTGCGAAATTTCATCAGCAAGATTATTGACTGATTCTTTTTGTTTTTCAATACTACTTATTAATTTTTCTGTCTGAAGATCAAAAGAAGAAATAGTTATAAGATTGGATTCTAAATTGTTCTTAATAGTTATTAATTCAGGAATAGAATTTACCCTGTGTTTTTGTTGTAAACTATAAATAAGATCAAGTCGTTCATTTATATATTGTAATCTTTCAGGATCAAATTCAATTTTTTCAGCTAAATGCTCAACTTCCCTGTTTAAATCGTTTAATTCAATATAACTACTTCCCAGTCGGGCAACAATTTCTTCTGCATCAGGATAATAATTTAGTATTTTTTCATTTAATGATTTGATTTCTTTTAAAGCATTTATAATTGATGGCCCTTCTCCTGAAAGAGTATGAGAAGTATTTTGAAGAGTTGATTTTATATCTTCCGCATGATTAAGTATTTCAAGCTCTTTTTCTAATTCGTCTTGTTCATTTTCAATTAGCTTTGCTTCTTCAAGTTGATTAAATTGAAATTGATAATAATCCAAATCTGATTTTGATTTATCTATTTCATTAATTAATTTATCTAACTCAGCTTGTAGTTCAGTTAATTTTTTAAATTGAATTTTGTAATTTTTAATTTGATCTGTTTGTTTAGCTGAAGAATCAACTATGTATAACTGAAATTGATTATTAGCTAATTCAAGATTTTGATGCTGTGAATGAATATCGATAAGCTTAAGTCCCATCAAGTGCAATGAATTAAGATTAACAGGAGTATCGTTAATAAATGCTCTGGATTTACCATTTGAATTAATTTCTCTCCTAATAGTTGTTAATTTTTCAAAATCAACATCAATTTGTCCGAAAACTGATTTTAATTCTTCATCCTTAATTTCGAATTGTGCTTCAACAATACATTTTTTTTCTTTATTTAAAAGCACAGAACTATCAGCCCGCTGACCTAAAATTAAAGATAAAGCGCCTAATAATATTGATTTGCCGGCACCGGTTTCGCCTGTAATAATTGATAATCCATCCTGGAATTCAATATTTAAATTGCTAATAAGCGCATAATTTTGAATGGTTAAGCTTTTTAGCATAGAACAAAACTTTAAATTTTTGAATTTGAAGATACAAAATTAACTCAATTAAATTATTGATGTTTATAAAATCCCTAACTTTTACAAAGAAGTTATTAAGATATTTAATTACCTGAAGTGATAATTCCTCTATATTTTTCCTGATTTGCAGGATCAATTTCCGAAAGTATATTTACAACTCGTGCTTTCTCATCAGGAAAAGCTTCAGAATAAATATTAATAAATTCATCAGCTTTAGCATCAAATATTAAATCTAAATAAGGCATATGTAAATTAGGTTTTTCACGATATACTTTTCGCAGTAATTCCAAATCTTCAGCAATTTGAAGCCTTGCTTCATTAATTTTTTGGTGCATTTTGTCTAATCCTAATCGATGATAATTGTATATAAATTCCCTAATGCTACCATATTTATTATTCAAAATGTTTTCTACTAACCAATACCGGTTGCTTTTGTTACTTTCGTAAGATTTCCAACCAGATTCTTTTGCATTTTGAGCATTATTCACAATTTTTTCAGCCTTTTCAAAATAAGGATTACCACCTTCATAAGAAAATGAATCATAGTCAAAGCCAATTATAATATAGGCATAATATGCTAATAATGAAGTAAGGTTTGATAAATAGGAAGTTTCGTTAAATTCAAGTGGTTCATATTCTACATATTGAAATTGAACATCCTTGTCAATCATATTAAGCAAAGTGGTTTGATAAGATGATTTGTATACAGGCCTTCTTGATTGGATTTGCATGGTACCTGAGTATTCATCTGAACTAACTTGTGTGGTGATTCTAATAAGAATATTGCATTCAATTCTTTCCTCGTCGCTATACACATGATTTGTCCAGGTTCTATTATTCATAAATTCATAAAGCTCACTTTGTAGTGTTTGAAATACTTTTTTATTTGTACCCTGAATTTCGTTGGCAACCACTTGGATATTGCATTTTAATTCTTGCGAAAATGAGTGGATTGAAAAAAGAATAATAATATAAATTGTAATAAACCTTTTCATATTATATTAATTCAATAATTTTGTTAACAATATCTCCGGCAACTTCAATTTTACTTTTTAAATCAAACTTAAATATATGATTTTTATTATCAATAATGATAATTTTATTAGTATCAACATTAAATCCGGCGCCTTTTTCTTTTAAGGAATTTAAAACAATAAAATCGAGGTTTTTGGATTTTAATTTTTGTTTTGCGTTTTCAATTTCTTTTTCAGTTTCTAATGCAAAACCAATTAATAATTGATTTTTTGTTTTTAATTTTCCTAGTTCCCTTGCAATATCTTTTGTGGGTTGAAGTTTAATTTCTTTTTTATTTTCGCCACTTTTAATTTTTTCTTTTTGAATTTTTTCAGGTTTGTAATCACTCACTGCTGCAGCCAAAATAGCCGCGTCAACCTTTTTGAACTCTTTAAGGCATTCAGTATACATTTCTTCTGCAGAAGTTACTGATATTAATTTAATTGCAGGATTAGTAATTTTTTGAAATACAGGACCTGATATAAGCTTAACATTTGCTCCTCTATTTGCAAGTTCTTCAGCAATTGCGTATCCCATTTTACCGGATGAAAAGTTACCAATAAATCTCACAGGGTCAATCATTTCATAAGTTGGACCTGCAGTAACTAAAAAGGTTTTATTTAAGAGTTTTTTTTTTGAAGAAGTTTTGAAATCCTTAAAAAAGTATTTAATATTTTCGATAATTGATTCAGGTTCCTGCATCCGCCCTTTGCCATGCAATCCACTAGCTAATTCACCGGTTGCAGGTTCAATTATTATACAACCATAATTTTTAATAATCTTTAAATTATTTTGATGTGCAGGATGTAAAAACATATCTAAATCCATTGCCGGGGCAACCATTACAGGGCATTTTGATGAAAGATATGTAGTAAGTAAAAGATTATCTGCAATTCCATTAGCCATTTTTCCTATTGTGTTTGCAGAAGCAGGTGCCACAACAAATAAATCAGCCCATTCGGCCAATGAAACATGACTATGCCAGGTGCCATAATCTTTCTCAAAAAAATCGGAATAAACAGGATTATTAGATAAAGTTGATAATGTTAATGGTGTAATAAACTCTTTAGCATAAGGAGTCATGATCACCTTTACTTCTGCTTGCTCTTTAACCAGCATCCTAATAAGAATAGCAGCTTTATAGGCTGCTATACTACCAGTAATTCCTAATAATATTTTTTTATTTTTTAGCATTTTATATGCTAAATAAATTTATTGTTCCTTTTTTATCGGGTTTCTATAATAGATTTGACCATCAATAAACTCTTGTAAAGCAATGTTTACAGGTTTTGGTAATCTTTCATAGAATTTTGAGATTTCAATTTGTTCTCTATTTTCAAATATTTCTTCCAGATTATCAGAATAATAGGCAAATTCTTCTAATTTTCTGTTTAGTTCTTGTTTAATTTCCAAACTAATTTGGTTTGATCTTTTAGCTATAATCGATACTGATTCATACACATTACCCGTGTCCTTATCAAGACTTGTAATATCCCTGGTAATGGTAGTTTGTGGTGCATTTGTTTTTTTGTAATCCATTATTTATTGTTATGTTAATTATTCAATACATCTATAGAATTATTATACATCTTATTTGCTTCTTTATTGTATTTACTATCAGGAAATTCATCAATAAATGAGTAATATTCATCAATAGTATTCTGATACCTTTCTTTCTTTTTTGAAGATATACTATTTTCAGCAAGTAAAAAGTTCGATTTTAAAAGTAAAAACATTAATTCTTCCCTAAAAGATGAATTTGGATATTCGTTTATTGTATTTCTTAGTGCCACTATTGATGATTTATAATACCCTAAATCATAATATAATTTTGCATTAATATAAGCTTTCTCAGCTAATTTCCCAGAAAGTTCATCTAATATTTCTTTACTTTCTGGAATTTTATCACTTTTTGGATATTTCACTTGAAACATTGTAAAACCTTCAATAGCTTTATAGGTATAATTTTGATCTAGTGTAGGACGAGGGGAATGCAAATAAAAACAATAGGCGTGTAAAAATACAGCTTCTTCTGCATAAGTGCTATTGCCATAATTCTTAGCAAATTCTCCAAAATGATAACCAGCAAGAATGTAATCTCTTTGTCCATATAAGCTTTTTGCATAATAAAATTCAACTTTAGCAGCTTTGTCGGTGGCTTTATATACAGGTATTAAATATTGAAAAAGGGTTCCTGATTTTACATACTGCTTATCTTCATAATATTCAAACGCTTTATCGTATTTAAGCTGAATATCATCACTTTTTAATATTTTTTCGTATTTACTACAGGAAGCAAGTAATAAAATTACTAAACCTAAGATTATCAGTCTATTCATTCTATGAAAAATAAGTTGCAAAAATAAATGATTTAATTGAGAAAATCGCATAAAATTATACAAATTTTAAGCCATAAAGTAAATAAAAAGTCTTAAAATGAGTTAAATATTTTTTCATTCTATAAATAAAATTCATTTGGCTTATATTTAAAAAAACGTACTTTTGTACCCTTAATTGTTCAACATAAAAATCAAAACCGTGGATATATTCGAAAAAGTCAAATCAAATCGTGGTCCTTTAGGACAATACCAACATGCAGGTGATGGATATTATTTTTTCCCAAAGCTTGAAGGTGAATTAGCCCCTAGGATGAAATTCAATGGAAAAACAGTATTAAACTGGAGTTTAAATAATTATTTAGGATTGGGAAATCATCCTGAGGTCAGGAAAGCTGACGCTGATGCAGCAAAAGAATATGGAATGGCTTACCCGATGGGAGCCAGGATGATGTCTGGTCAAACTGTTAAGCACGAAGAATTAGAAGATAAATTAGCAGAATTCGTTCAAAAAGAAAAAGCATTTTTATTAAATTATGGTTACCAGGGAATGGCTTCAATAATTGATTCAATGCTAGACAGGAATGATGTTGTTGTATACGATTCTGATTGCCATGCTTGTATTCTTGATGGATTAAGGATGAGTTTAGCCAAGAGGTTTGTTTATCCACATAATAATATTGAAAGTTGCGAAAAACAGCTTCAAAGAGCAACTGCACTGGCTGAAAAACAAAAAGGTGGAATCCTTGTAATTACTGAAGGTGTATTTGGTATGGTTGGTGATTTAGGTAACTTAAAAGCTATTACAGATTTAAAAGATAAGTATCAGTTCAGGTTTTTAGTTGATGATGCGCATGGTTTTGGTACAATGGGTGAAAAAGGGATTGGTACCGGTGAACATTTTGGAGTACAGGATAAAATTGATTTGTATTTCTCTACTTTCGCTAAATCAATGGCAGGTATTGGTGCTTTTATTGCCAGTGAATATGATATAATCGATTATTTACGCTTTTCAATGCGTTCTCAAATATATGCAAAATCATTACCAATGCCTATGGTAATTGGAGCATTAAAACGACTCGAGTTATTACAGACAAAACCTGAATTAAAAGCAAATTTATGGAAAGTTGTTAATGTACTACAAAAAGGATTAAAAGAAAATGGATTTGATATTGGAGTAACTGAATCTCCGGTTACCCCTGTTATGATGCATGGCGATATAATTGAGGCAACAAATTTAATTGTTGATTTACGTCAAAATTTTAGCATTTTCTGCTCAATTGTAATATACCCGGTTGTGCCAAAAGGAACTATGTTGTTGAGATTAATTCCTACAGCTTCTCATACTGTTGCAGATGTTGAAGAAACATTAAAAGCCTTTGCTATTTGCAGAGATAAATTGAAAAAAGGACAATATAAAGGTGAACAATTTACTGATGTAAGTAAATTTTACAAATAAAAAAAGAGGCCGTTTAAATATTAAGCGGCCTTTTTTTATTATAATTCACTAAGATATCTCTCCGCATCAATAGCTGCCATGCAACCTGATCCGGCTGCAGTTATAGCTTGCCTGTAATCTTTATCCTGTACATCGCCACAAGCAAATACACCTTTTACATTTGTTTTACTTGAACCTGGAATAGTTTTTATATAACCTACTTCATCAGTATTTAAATATTTTGCAAATATTTCTGAATTAGGAATGTGACCAATGGCAAGGAAAAATCCGTCAATATCAATCATTACTTCTTTTTCATCTGGTTCACCTTTTCTTTTAATTAATAGCGCACTTTTTAAAACACTATCACCAATAAGTTCTTTTGTACTATGCTCGAATAATACTTCTATTTTATCGTGATTTAACACTCTTTCCTGCATTATTTTGGATGCCCGCAAGT